>JAGLKH010000326.1 GCA_023141985.1 Flavobacteriaceae bacterium
AGATTGTCATTTAAATCAAGTAATTGTTACAACCGGTTCATTTCATTCGTTGTCGCTAATAAGCGATGCTTTGATAGATAATAAGGATGAGGTTGTTATTGAGAATCCAACATATCAGCATGCCTATCACTTATTTGACAGTTTAAAAGCGAAGATATGTGCTGTTGATATTGATAATGAGGGAATTGTTATTGAGAGTGCTAAATGCAAAAGTCCTAAATTAGTTTATACAACACCCTCTAATCAATATCCTATAGGAGTCAAAATGAGTTTCAAACGACGAGTAGAATTATTAAATTGGGCTTCAAATAAAAATACTATTATTATCGAAGACGACTATGATCACGAATTTAGTAATTGGGAAAACCCAATACCTTCAATTTTTAGTCTTGATAAGCAAGAGCGTGTTGTTTATTTGGGGACTTTTAATAAACTATTACATCCATCTATTAGGATTGGTTATATGATAGTTCCAAATTATTTGTTGGATACAATAACTGCTTTGATAGAGCAATCCAGTCGTTTTGTATCACCTCCAATACAAAAAACATTAAGTGCCTTTATTGAAAATGATTATTTAAACAAACATTTGAGAAATATAATTGAAATTTCCATTGAGCGTAAGAAATTGTTCCTTGAGCATTTTAAATTAAATTTTAATAATGATATTTTAATAAAATCTGATAATTCCGGATTACATATTATTGGCAGATTACAGAATGATATCGATGATAAAAAGCTCTCCTTTTTTTTATCTGAAAAAGGGATCGTGACTTATCCTTACAGCAATTATTTTATTGGCAAGAATAAAAAAAAGGGATTGGTAATGGGTTATTGTTCTGTAAACAACAAGCTAATTAAAGAAACTATATTTAGAATGAGCAATGAGTACAAAGCATTTTTAAAGAATAATACCAAATAACTACATTATAAGACTAGGTTAAGGTAACTACAGGGGCACAGTAGAAAAAATTCCCATATTGGTTAAGATATATGCGTTATTTATTAAACAGCCTTTGGTATCACGTGTTATTTCCTGTTGGAGGAGAGCAGAAAGAGAATAAATTTATTCAACAAATTATTTTATTATATTCTCTATAGCCTTGAGTTCTTCTGAGGAGAATGCTTTATTATTCAGAGCTCCTATATTATCCAGCAATTGTTTTATACTACTTACTCCAATCAGTACAGAGGTAATTCTTTTGTCTTTTAAAAGCCAGGATATAGCCATTTGAGGCAAACTTTGTCCACGATTCTTTGCTATAGTATTAAGTTTATGAACTTTATTTAGCACGGTAGTATTAACCTCTTCAACCTTCAAAAATCCTGTAGCTTTACCTGCCCTGGAAGATGCTGGCACCCCTTTTAGATATTTAGCAGATAAAAGTCCTTGCGCTAATGGAGAAAACGGAATACAACCAATCCCTTCTTTTTCTAAGACATTAAGCAATCCCTTTTCTGCCCAGCGATCAAACATATTATAGCGAGGCTGATGAATTAGACATGGTGTTCCTAAATCTTTTAAAATTTTTGATGCTTCTAAAGTTTCTTCTGCACTGTATGATGAAATTCCAACATATAATGCTTTACCTTGTTTTACGATAAGGTCCAGAGCATACATAGATTCTTCAATTGGTGTATTAGGATCTGGTCTGTGGTGATAAAAAATATCTACATATTCTAATCCCATGCGTTTTAAGCTTTGATCTAAACTGGCAACGAGATATTTTTTTGATCCAAAGTTACCATAAGGGCCTGGCCACATATCCCAGCCTGCTTTTGTAGAGATAATAAGTTCATCTCTATAGCCAGAAAAACTCTCCTTCAAAATTTTTCCAAAATTTTCTTCGGCAGATCCAGCTGGCGGACCATAATTATTGGCAAGATCAAAATGGGTAATACCATAATCAAAAGCAGTATGGAGAATCTCTTTACCTAAATTATAATTATCTACATGTCCAAAATTATGCCATAAGCCAAGGGAAAGTTCGGGGAGAAGGATGCCGCTTTTCCCACATCTACGGTAAGACATGGCCTCATAACGTGATTCATTTGCTGTATAATTACTCATGTATTATTAAGTGTATTATTAAGTTGTTTAGTCGCGCCCAAGTTAGTAAAAAAACTAAACATTCATTATTAAATAATACCTACTTATTTCAAAACTAACCTTCTTCTGTTCAGCTTTACCATAGTGCTCTAGTATAGTTTGTGTTACAATATAATTTGCTATATTTATAGGGACAAATACATTGGTGAACACACACATATATTGTGCTTCATTATGACCAGATTCTAGAGTATTAAAAGAACCGAATTATTTTAAACCGATTATAAAAGCTATTTTAAACAAGTAGAATATTATGTTCTCTATAACTAATAAAACATAAAGTCATGAAAAAAATAATTGTGTTGCTCATTTGTACTTTCTTATCATTTGGAATTAAAGCACAAAGTTGTATTGGAGCTTGGGAAGGATATCACACTTCTGAAAACGGAGAAAAACTTAAAAGTGTTGTTATTTTTTCTGATGGATATCAAGTGATAACCACTTATGATTCAAAAACAGGTAAATTTATAAGCACTAACGGTGGAACTTGGAAATTAATAGGCGATACTATGACAGAAAAAGTAGAATTTGATACAAATAATTCCGAGCGTGTTGGTACAGAAGTGAGTTTTGAAGTGTTTATAAATGATTCTATTATGGGAATCGTTGGTAGTGAAATGAAATTGAAAAGAATAGATAATGGTATGCCAGGAAAATTACAAGGCGCATGGTTAATGTCTGGTAGAATAAGAGATGGCAAAACACAATTAAGGGATACAAGTAGGCCAAGAAAAACTATGAAAATTTTGTCTGGAACACGTTTTCAATGGATAGCTTATAATACAGAGACAAAACAATTTATGGGAACAGGTGGTGGAACTTATACAACTATAAACGGAGAGTATACTGAAAATATAGAATTCTTTTCAAGGGATGATTCCAAAGTAGGCATTAGTTTAAAATTTAATTATAGTTTAGTTGATGGTAAATGGCACCATTCAGGTTTGTCTAGTAAAGGAGACCCAATCCATGAAATATGGAGTGTAAGGGAATAATTTTATTGTATAAAAGCAACATATAAAGAATAAAACCAAAAATAACGAAAGGCTAACAAAGAATTGAGTTAAAATCATTTTAGATTATTACTATAAGGAAAGTTCATCACTTCCCTTTTAATCTCTTCATCCCCAAATTAACCTTTCTCTGTACAATCTGTCCATAATGCTCTTGTATAGTCTGTGTTGAAGTATTATTTTCTATATTTAATGAATAAACAACTGGCATCTAAAAGCAAAAAAACACATTGGCATGTGGGTCTCAAAATAAAAATATTATCTACTCTTATCGGATTTCTTCATCCAAAAATCAGAAAACTGTTAACAATTAAGGTGACCAATTACTGAACCTTGACTGCGAAGATTTTAAGCACAAAAAAAGCCTAAACTACAATTGTAATTTAAGCTAAAAAGTGGTCCCACATGTACCCATATATAGTATAGTAATGTGGAGTGTTGTGGAGTAATAGAGAGTATTCTAGCTTCTATTAATCTTTAAAAATAGTAATATAGAGTATTATGGATGTATAAAGGCTTGAGCATCAATTGATTTTTAACCCAAAAAGGTCAAATTAGGCTGAAGACATACAAATCATAGAATGTTAGTTAGTAGGACTAAAGATACTGAATTAAAAACCTTGAGTTTTAGGTGTAAAAAGCCCACCTAATTTCTATAGTAGTTTGAATATTTCTGATTAAATAATTTATACTATTTCAAAAATTCTTCAATTTTGGCAATCAATTCCCTCGTCTTCTTTTCTATTGAATTGTCGCTGTATTTGAGATTATTTTGATGGATTGAAGTCATCATATAAATATTTTCTATTTCCGCAATAATCTTTCTTTTATCTTGGACATACTCATCAAATTCCTCAAAGCTCATTTTATTGAACATGCTAATACCAACATCGGCCAATGTCCTTACGTAATCGTTACGCATCATCTCAGCCATATTTACTAACTGCAACCGATCTTCCATGCCAGAATAATAATCAATAATTTCTGTTTTAAGCTGGATATTCTGTATGAGATCAATCTTCCCGTTGGCCAATAGTTCTTGATAGGTAGCGTCTGAATGATCAAAAGTCCAATAAAACCTAATCCCCAAAAGATTTGGCCCAAAAGTTTGATTTAGTATCCTCGTTGTATCGACCTCCAGTTCTATTACCCTATCGTTAAAATCGTATATATCACGAGAGATTTTATCGTTATGTAATCTTTCTAAAACAATATTGATTCTATATAGTTTACTCTGATTAATATTTACTACCTGTTCAACTTCCTTTAGATTAAAATTTAAATCTTTTATTAGTCGTTCTAAATAAAGTTTTTGCTCTTTTTGCTCTATGCGAGAAATATTCCAATTATTAACCTGCAACGCCAATAAAATACCTATCATAACAAGCACAATCTCACCAATAGCGTATTTAATATACTTTCCTGTTTTGTTTTGTTCCATAAGGTTAAAGCGTATTTTCCTGAAGAATTTAATCATGATTAGTTGGTTAGTAGAACTAAATATACAGAATTTTATTTGTAGTGAATTTTAAGCACAAAAAAAAGCCTAAACTACTAGTGTAATTTAAGCTAAAAGTGTTCCCACATGTGCTCAGAGTAGTTTAATTAAGCTATTCTATAATTTCCGACTCAATTGAATTTAATACTTTTTCAATTTCTATAACAGAGTTCTGACATAACTCTTCAAATCCATTAGCTACCCAAATCATGAATGAAAGCATATTTGAATAGTCGGAACTATTCAGCAATTGTTCATAATCATTTGGCTCAAGTCCTTTTGATGTAGTTTTAAAATACTTAAACAAAATTGGCTCAATACTATTTGTTAAAATATCTGAAATTTTATCTTCCTGTTCTCTTATTAAACCAAAATGTTCATCGTATAACTTTATAATATCAAGTCTTAACCCTTCATTGCTAATTATATCGAATCCTTGACTTTTTAAATTTTCATATGTTGAATAAGATAATCGAACGGAATAATTTCTTTGAGGAATATTTAAATAGCTTTCAAGGGTATCATGATATACTAATTTATTTGTCAAATGTTCTTGAAGTAATTTTCCTCTATGCTTTGAAGCATTAAAAAAATCCGAACGTGTGTTCAAAATTTCTTTGTTAGCATTTAATGCATTCTTTACTTCAGTCAGCATTGACAGTTCTTTTCTATTGGTTTTTTTTTGTTCATTCCAATTATTAATACTTAAAGCAATCAAAATCCCAATAACTACAAGTAATATCTCACCAATGGCATATTTAAGATACTTGCCTGTTTTGTTTTTCTCCATTAAGTCATATCTAATTTTTCTAAAGAATTTAATCATTAGTTAGTTGTTAGCCTTTCGTTATTTTTCTAATTCTTTTCTTATTAGTGAAATTAATTCATTTTCGGATTTTTGAATACCAATCAATGATTTTATTGATTGTTTAGTCATCGTATTAATGTTCTGGCATTGCAATACAAATTCCTCATAATTCTCTTCAAATAGAACCATATCTACCTTGTTGTATTCTGAATTTGAATCTACAAAGAATCCGAGATATCTTTGAAGGAACGGGATAAAATCAAACATAAATTTGTGGTCTATGACAGCATCTCTATCTTCATATTTTTTGAACTGATAGTCGTATAGCTCAATTAATAATGACTTTATTTTCTTGGATCTCAAGAGATCAATACCTTCGTTTGATAATATTGCATTATAAGTTCCATATTTCGGAAAAAAACTATAAGCTCCATTATAAACATTATAAAGAGACCGACTGATTTCTTCATTGGACATCGTAGCTTTTATTTCAAATAAATCGGATTCTATGAATCGATTTTGGTCTGCTATACTCTCGTTTTGAAAGCTTAAAATTGGTAGTAACTCTAAAGAATCTTTCTTTAAACTGGTAAGTAAGTTTTGATAAGATTCTCGCTCAATAATCTTCCCTTTTCTATTTTCATTCCAATTATTAACCTGTAATGCTAATAAAATACCTATCATAACAAGTACAATCTCTCCAATAGCATATTT
>JAGLKH010000327.1 GCA_023141985.1 Flavobacteriaceae bacterium
TTTTTCTCAGAGTTCTAATGGAAATGCTGGTGAACAGCAAAGTTTGGATTATAACTTTCGAAGGATGCAGACTTTTGGTTCTGCAGTAACTTTCTATAACCCTAAAAGACAAACTGATGGTACTTTTTATTTATTTGATAAATGGAATAATTACACTATTATCCAGACAGAGGACAATCAGAAATTTGTTTTGAGAAATATCAATTTAAATTTAGAACGTCATACATTCGAATCTAAAGTTGAAGGAGATTCAATATTTACTTTCAATTTTAATAACATTGATAGGTTTATTGTTAACGGAAGGACGTATAAAAACTTTTATTGGAATGATGATAATAAAGTTTATGAGATTATTTTTGAGAGTAATAAATTTCAAATTTTAAAAGGATTTAAAGTTGAATTAATTGAAGGCTCAGCAAATCCAATGGTAAACAGAAAAAATGATAAATACATAAGGAGAGAATATTACTTTTTAAGAAAAGATGATAAGATTGAGTCTTTTAAATTTAAGAAAAAACGTATTTTAAAGCTGTTAAGTAACAACGATGCTGAAACCAATAAAATTGAGACCTATGCCAAACAAAATAATCTTTCGTTTAAAAAGGAAAGCGATGTACAAAGAATTCTAGATTATTCTGTAAAGAAATAATATAAAGGGAGTTGAATTTAAACTCCCTTTTTTATATAATAATATGCTATACTGATTTATTTCTTAAAATTTTACTGAAAGAAATACACAAATGAAAGTATTATTAAAGCATTAAAAAGGGTAAACTTTATAAAGTTTACCCTTTCATTTTATATAATTTTATATTTTTATGGTACTAAACATATATTTTAAGACATACATTATGAAAAATATTTTAACATTAGTTATTACTCTTTTTGTTGGAGTTATAGCAGCCCAAAATTCAAGAGTAGTAAATAGTGGAACACTAGGTAGTGATGAACTTTTTAATGCAGCTAATTCTTCCTTAAGTAGTTATGGTGTTTCGGCTACGTTTTATAACCCTAAAAAACAAGTAGAAGGCTCTGTGCATTTATTTAATAATTGGAATAATTTCGCGGTTATTTTTACAAGCGACAATCAAAAATTTGCTTTAAAAAATATTAACCTAAATATAGAGAGAAATACTTTTGAGTCTAAAATACCTGGAGATTCAATATTTACATTTAACGTTAATAATATTGCCAAATTTGTAATAAATAATAAAGTCTTTAAGAACTTATATTACAATAATGAGAATAGAATTTTTGAAATGATATACGAATCTGATAAATTTTTAATCATAAAAGGATATCGAATAGAATTAGTTGCAGGATCTGTGAATCCAATGGTAAATCGTAAAAATGATAAATATGTTCAAAAATCTTCTTTTTATTTAAAACAAGGTGAAATAATTAAACCTTTTAAATTATCGAAGAAAAGAATATTAAAATTGATTGGTGATCAGGAAAGAGTGGCTAAAATGGAAAAGTATGTTTTAGACAACAACCTTTCTTACAAAAAAGAAGATGATGTAAAAAGGGTTTTAGAGTATATTTCAGAAAATTAATAAATATTTTCAGTAAAAAAAAGTGAGTTGTTAACAACTCACTTTTTTTTTGGAAAATTATTATGTATATCAGTTGTATAAAATTATTTTTGCTAAACTTTACAGTATAACAATATTTATGAAATACAAAACACGCAAAAAAGCCATAATTCTTTTAGCTGATGGGACTATTTTTTATGGTAAAGCAATAGGAAAAGAGGGTAGTGCATTTGGAGAAGTGTGCTTCAATACCGGAATGACAGGCTATCAAGAAATATTTACAGATCCTTCATACTTTGGGCAGCTTATGATAGCTACAAATGCACATATTGGAAATTATGGAGTAAACGATAATGAAGCAGAATCAAACTCTATTAAAATTGCAGGTTTAATTTGTAAAAACTTCAGTTATGAATATTCTCGCGAAGCTGCCGATGGTTCTCTGGAAAATTTTTTCGAAAAAAACAATCTCTTTGCGATTTCCGATGTCGATACAAGAGCACTCGTAAGTTATATAAGAGACAATGGCGCAATGAATGCTGTAATTTCTACTGATATAGATAATATTGAAACTTTAAAAACTCAATTGGCTAAAATTCCAAATATGGATGGTCTTGAGTTAGCATCTAAAGTATCTACAAAAGAACCATATTATTTTGGCGATGAAAATGCATCCATTAAAATTGCAGCTTTAGATATTGGAATAAAAAAGAATATACTTCGTAACCTGGCAAAAAGAGATGCATACATAAAAGTGTTTCCTTATAACACCTCTTTTGAAGAAATGAGTGCTTTTAATCCAGACGGTTATTTTTTATCTAATGGGCCGGGAGACCCAGAACCTTTACTGGAAGCACAGAATCTAGCTAAAGAGATTATAAAAAGAGATCTTCCGTTATTTGGTATTTGTCTTGGACATCAAGTTATTGCTCTCGCAAATGGTGTTTCAACCTATAAAATGCACAATGGGCATAGAGGTATTAATCATCCGGTAAAAAACTTAATAACAGGAAAGGGAGAGATTACTTCTCAAAATCATGGATTTGCAGTTAACAGACAAGAAGCTGAAGCTCATGATGATTTACAAATAACTCATGTGCATTTAAATGATAATACAGTAGCAGGAATAGCAATGAAAAGTAAAAATTGTTTTTCTGTACAATTTCATCCAGAAGCAAGTCCTGGACCACATGATTCATGGTATTTATTCGACCAATTTATAGAAAATATTAAGTCTAAATTAATTGATGAAAAGGCAATAAATTAAGGTATTCCTTGTCTTATATATTTTACTAAAACGTTTTAGAAAATATTATATATAATTCTTTATAAGTCATATATATTAAGACAATATTTAACCGTAAATTTGAATTTCAAAATATAAATAATACATACTTATGAGTATAATAATTAATATTCACGCAAGACAAATTTTTGATTCCAGAGGAAACCCAACAGTAGAAGTTGATGTAGAAACAGAAAATGGAATTATGGGAAGAGCTGCAGTTCCATCTGGAGCTTCTACAGGCGAACATGAAGCCGTTGAGTTACGTGATGGAGGAAAAGCCTTCATGGGAAAAGGGGTCTTAAATGCTGTAGAAAATGTAAATACAATTATTGCAAACAAACTATTAGGCGTTTCTGTTTTCGATCAAAATTATATAGATCAATTAATGTGTGAATTAGATGGCACTCCAAACAAATCTAAACTTGGCGCTAACGCTATTTTAGGTGTGTCTTTAGCAGTTGCAAAAGCAGCAGCTAACGAACTTGGAATACCATTGTATAGATATGTTGGTGGCGTAAGTGCAAATACACTTCCAGTTCCAATGATGAATATAATTAATGGAGGCTCTCATAGTGATGCACCTATTGCATTTCAGGAGTTTATGGTTATGCCGGTAAAAGCAAAAAATTTCACTCATGCCATTCAAATGGGAACTGAAATTTTTCATAATCTAAAAAAAGTATTACATGACAGAGGTTTAAGTACTGCAGTTGGAGACGAAGGTGGATTTGCTCCGACTTTAGAAGGGACTGAAGATGCTTTAGAGACTATTGCAAAAGCTGTTGAAAATGCAGGGTATAAACTTGGTGATGAAGTTATGATTGCTTTAGATTGTGCGGCTGCCGAATTTTATGTAGATGGGAAGTA
>JAGLKH010000328.1 GCA_023141985.1 Flavobacteriaceae bacterium
ATAACTATCGGAATCGTAATGACAGTACTTATAAAATTATTGATTAGTCATTACGGGACAGAACGTAAAGAAAATGTCCAGTGGACATTTTTAGTGATAGGGCCAGATGGCGCAGAGGAGAGTGTCGAAGTAATCTTTTTAATTGAAGTTTACATCATGAAATTACTTTGCTAATCTAAAGGCAATGACGTATCAAATCACAAACCCAACCAAATCTTCAATTTTAGAAATCAGTTGAATTTTAATAGCTATTTTCTTTAATGATATCTTGTTATATTTAGATACAAAAATAGTAGAAAAACCTAATTTTTCGGCTTCTAAAATGCGCTGTTCCACACGTTGGATAGGTCTTATTTCACCGGAAAGTCCAACCTCAGCCGCAAAGCAAAAATCTTTTTGTAAAGCCACATCTTCGTTGGAGGATAAAATTGCTGCAACTACTGCCAAATCAATCGCTGGATCATCTACTGTAATACCGCCTGTAATATTTAAAAAGACATCTTTGGCACCGAGTCTAAATCCTGCGCGTTTTTCTAAAACAGCTAATAGCATATTTAAGCGTTTGGCATTAAATCCTGTAGCGCTACGCTGTGGTGTGCCATAAACAGCAGTACTTACCAAAGCTTGTACTTCAATCATTAATGGTCGCATGCCTTCTAAAGTCGCCGCAATGGCATTACCACTTAATTCTTCATCTTTTTTAGAAATTAATAATTCGGAAGGATTATTCACTTCTCGTAAACCTGTGCCTTGCATCTCATAAATACCAAGTTCGTTGGTAGAACCAAATCTGTTTTTTTGCGCTCTAAGAATTCTGAATACATGGTTTCTATCGCCTTCAAATTGCAATACTGTGTCTACCATATGCTCCAAAATTTTTGGGCCAGCAATATTGCCATCTTTAGTAATGTGTCCAATTAAAATAACTGGCGTTGCTGTTTCTTTAGCGAATTTTATAAGTTCTGTGGCGCATTCTTTTATTTGAGAAATACTGCCAGAAGACGATTCGATATAATCACTATGTAACGTTTGAATAGAATCTATAATAACAATATCTGGCTGTAAGGCTTCAATTTGTTTGAAGATTTTTTGTGTCTTGGTTTCAGTTAAAATGTAGCAATTTTCGCTATTCGGATGAATGCGTGTGGCTCTCATTTTTATTTGTTTCTGGCTTTCTTCACCAGAAACATAAAGCGTTTTGTAAGGTAGTTTTAAAGATATTTGAAGCATTAGTGTGCTCTTGCCAATTCCTGGTTCGCCACCAAGCAAGATGAGCGATCCCGGAACAATTCCACCACCAAGTACACGATTAAACTCATTATCTAAAGTGTTTAGTCTCGCCTCTTTTGAAGCATCGATGTCGTTAATTTTTAAAGGTTTTGAAATGCGTTTGGGAGTTGAAGACGTTGGGGTTTTCCAATCGCTTTTTTCAGCTTTTTGGATAACTTCTTCTACGATAGTATTCCATTCTTTACAGGCAGTACATTGCCCTTGCCATTTATTATATTGAGTGCCGCAACTTTGACAAAAAAAAGTGGTTTTTACTTTAGTTTTTATTCCCATTAATATCCAAAATCTGCTTTTATTTCATCTGCTCTTTCCATCATATACTCTTTAGTAATACCCGCAATTTCTTCAAATACATATGCTGACCTGTAGGTTCGCATTGCTTTTTTAGGCTGTCCCATTTCCTCGTAAAAACGTGCTAAATAATAATGGCCTAATATAGTGCCCGGATATTCTTTACGAGCTATTTTTCCTAAATCTTCAAAATACTCAAATTTTTTATTTTTTTCTATGGCAGCAGCTATTGCCTTAAAATCATTAATAAGAATCTGCTTGTCAATTCCAAATAAGTCACTAATGATTTTATATTTTTCTTGTAAGTATTCTACGGGAGAGGATTCTAATGTAAGAATACTTTCTTTGTATTCTTTTTTACTAATTGGCTGAAACACGTAAAAGATACTTTCCAATGCTTTTGGCAAAGCATGAGCAGGAGCTGAATAATGTGTGGCTCCTTCAAAACTATCGAAATTATATAATATATTTTTATTGTCTATTGATGTGATAGTTGTGTTTAATGTTTCAGCATCTTTTTTAATAGATTTAATATCATTACTCGCAGTTGCTAAATAATAAAATAATTTAGTTTCGTATTGCTTTAATCGCTGTGAAATATAATCGTTCATGCTTGGTGCTAAACTTGGGCTAACAACTATATATGCCTGAAATAAAGGCTTATCTTTTAGCAAGTAATAATTAATGTAGTTTGCTGTTTCTCCATGACCAACTGCAACTCTAAAATCTTCGGTTCTGTAAGTACTAATTATATGCGGAATGAGCTCCATACTAATAAACTC
>JAGLKH010000329.1 GCA_023141985.1 Flavobacteriaceae bacterium
GGCATGTCTTCCCAATAGGAATAATAATCAACATTTCCAGCAACAGCTTCAAACATATAATCGCCATCAAAAACTATAAATAAAGGATAGGATTTATCTGTATTTTCGTCATAATTTCTTGGCAACTGAATTTTAATCTCCCTTGTTTCTCCAAGTTTACGAGATTCAAACTCTTCGTAAATAGTTTGTGCAATTAATGTGTTAACACACAAAACTAAAATAAAAGGATAGATTATTTTTTTCATAATTTATGTTTTGAGATTTGTTAATTGCAAGGTAAACAATAAAGATTACAGTACTTGATTAAGATACTTAAACGCTTTTTTTATTAATTCTATTATAAATTGGTAAGAATACAAACGATAAACTTCCTAATAGTATTAACATTAGGGTTTGTGCCGACCATATTATCCATCCAAATGCGATACTCGGTGTTTCTGGAATTCCGAATATAGAAAAAGCTGCACCAACCGCCAAAGGATAAACAAAAATACCTCCATTAGTTGTTGCAATAGTAAAGCTTGCAGCAATAAATGCAATTAATACTGCACCAATAGAAATATTATCAAGCTCGTCTATAGCAAATGTTGTAATGTAAAACATAAGCACATACATTCCCCAAATAAATAAGGTGTGGAAAATAAACGCCCATTTGTATTTCATTTTAAAAATGCTTAAAACACCTTCTATTAACCCTTTTAAAAACCTTTTAATTTTTAAAGCTATTTTAGAGTTACTTCTTTTTATATAAATATATAGAATTGCAAATAGCCCAAGCACTACAATAGCCCCAATAATAAGTTTTATTGGTTGAAATGATTCTTTTAAAATATTGTAAATAAAATCAAACTGAAGAAAAAGCGTAATTGCAATGATTCCTAATAAAACCACAAAATCTGCTAAGCGTTCGGATACAATGGTTCCGAATCCTTTTTCGAAAGGAATGTTTTCATAATTTGTTAAAACTGCTGCTCTTAAAACCTCTCCAGACCTTGGGATTCCATAATTAGCGAGATACGTTATAAATACTGCCATTAAACTATTTGGAAATCTTAAGGTATAGCCCATAGGTTCCAACATATATTTCCATCTATACGCTCTAGATAAATGGCTTAAAAGTCCACAAAAAAGACCGAGAATTATCCAATTATAATCAGCGTTTTGAAAATAAGGAATAATATCTGAAACCGGGAGTCTTGAAAACGTGTACCACCCGAAAAAGACAGCTAATAAAAGTGGAATTACAATTGTTATTATCCTTTTGATTTTCTTGTTCAAGGTTTATTTTATAAGTTAATGTTTAGTCAAAAAAAATAGGTTTTATGACTTGAAATTGTTTGAGGTAAATATAATTAATTTAGTGCTATATTATCTATTAATCTAATCTCATCAGCAAACACAGCTATAAATGCACGATATGTTTTTTTATTCGATTTTCTGTTAATTGGTTTTAGGGTTTTAACGTCTGAAATCATAAAATATTCTAACTCTAATAACTTGTGTTTTGTAAATTCCTTAACCACCCAATCTGTTACTTTTTTAGCACTTTGGCTAGCAAATTTTTCTTTGGCAGTTTTTAATATTTTGAAAATTGCCGATGCTGCATTTTTCTGTTCTAAACTTAAGCGTTCATTACGGGAACTCATTGCTAAACCACTTTCCTCTCTATATATTTCGCAACCGATAACATGTATCGATAAATGAAATTTTTCAACAAGTTTTTTAATAATTTGCAGTTGCTGAAAATCTTTTTCTCCAAAATAAGCATTGTCTGGATTAACAATTTCGAACAGACGCTTTACAACAGTACCAACACCATCAAAATGACCCGGTCGAAATTTACCTTCCATTTCATTTTCTAATCCATCAAAATCAATATTTAAAGCCTTAATTTTTTCTCCATAAATATCTTTTACAGATGGCGCAAATATAATTATGTTGTTTTTAGAAAGTGCTTTAAGTAAATTAATGTCGTGCTTTAAAGTTCTTGGATATTTTTCTAAATCTGTTTTTTTATCAAATTGTGTCGGATTTACAAAAACACTAACTACAACTATGTCGTTTTCTTCTAATGCTTTGCTTACCAAAGCTAAGTGTCCAGCGTGTAAAGCTCCCATTGTCGGTACAAAACCAACGCTTTTATTTTCAGCTTTAACACTAAAAATTGTTTCAGAAATTTTCTCTTTAGAGTTATATACTTTCACTTTAGTAAAAAATTAACAGCGTGCAAACTTAATATATTACTATTAATCTTCATAATTTTTGTAATTTTGCGTGTTTTTATTTTAATATTAAAGCATATTAGATTTATGAAAGAGAAGAGAATATTGTATGTATCATCAGAAGTAGTGCCGTATTTACCTGAAACTGAAATATCATCGATGTCGTTTGAAGCACCTCGAATGGTTAACAAACAAGGCGGACAAATAAGAATATTCATGCCGAGATATGGCAATATTAACGAAAGACGACACCAACTTCATGAGGTAATTAGATTATCTGGAATAAATTTAGTGATAAACGATCTTGATATGCCTCTTATTATTAAGGTGGCTTCTATACCAAAAGAAAGGATTCAGGTTTATTTTATTGATAACGAAGAATATTTTAAACGTAAAGCAACCTTAACAGATGAGGAAGGAAACCTATTTCCAGATAACGATGAGCGTTCTATTTTCTTTGCAAAAGGAGTTATTGAAACTGTAAAAAAACTTAACTGGGCCCCGGATATTATACATGTGCATGGCTGGTTAGCTTCTCTTTTACCTCTTTACCTTAAAGAATATTATAAAGATGAACCATTGTTTGCAA
The DNA here is from genome assembly GCA_023141985.1 of Flavobacteriaceae bacterium. Taxonomy (GTDB): domain Bacteria; phylum Bacteroidota; class Bacteroidia; order Flavobacteriales; family Flavobacteriaceae; genus PRS1. The sequence goes on from JAGLKH010000329.1 coordinate 2,812, forward strand.
GCAGTAAAATTGTAACCTCTTTATACAATCAAAGTTTTGAAGGGACGTTAAACAAAGACATGATAAATAAAATAAAATTTGATAATATCTCGGATGAAGCTATAGAAAAATTAAAAAATCCTTCTTATAACAATATAATGAAAGTTGCTATAGATTATTCTGATGCCTTAATTATTGGTTCAGAAGAAATCCCTAAAGATTTAGAAGATTATTTAAATAACTGCGAAAAACCCGTTTTAAATTACCACCATCCAGAAACATTTGCAGAAGCTTATACCGAATTTTACAAAACAAAAGTTTTAAGTTAATAAAAAATACATGAAAAAGATACATTTAACTTTAAAGAATATTGCATTCGTTACAGTTATTTTAAGCCTTCTAATTTCTTGCGAAACAGATTTTGCGAGTATTGATTCCGATGTTATTAATCCTGATAATGCAACACATTTTTCAACCTCTTTTGAAGAGCCCCAAGTTATCACTTATAACAAAAACATAGGTCCTGTTCAAACCAATGGGTTATCGTCTAATCTTTTAGGTTATCATAATGATCCCGTTTATGGAACATCGACAGCTAATTTTGTGTCACAAGTGAACCCTTCTACATTCAATCCTACATTTGGAGAAAATATTGTTTTAGATTCAGTTGTATTAACAATCCCTTATTTTAATAGAGTTATAGAAACCGATGCTAATGGTAATTCAACTTATGAATTAGATTCAATTTTTGGTGACACTCCAATTAAATTATCAATTTTTAAAAATAATTTCTTTTTAAGGGACTTTGATCCAAATACTGAGTTTAACGAAAACCAAAAATATTTTTCTAATGGCTCAACCTCTGCAACCGATTTTATTAGTCCTTTAAATTTAGAAAGTGTGCTTTTATACCAAGATAGTTTGTTCTTGCCTAGTAAAAAACAAATTAAACTTACAGAGTTAAATGCTGATGGAGAAACTATAGATACTGTTAAACTGGCACCAGCCATAAGAGTAAAGCTTGATAACCCAAATGATACGTTTTGGCAGGATTTAATTTTTAATAAAGAAGGTGAGCCGGAGTTAAGTAACCAAAACAATTTTGTAAATCATTTTAGAGGTATTTATTTTAAAACTGAGGCAACAGATGTCAATGGAACTTTAATGATGCTTAATTTTGCTTCTACAGATGCCAGCATAACTTTATATTACACCAGTGATGTTAGTGAAGCTGAAACTGAAACTGATACTGAAACAACACAGGAAGCAGGTACATATGTTCTTAATTTTGCCGGTAATCAAGTTGATATTTTTGATAATAATTTTATAACAATTCCACAAGGTGATTCTGTTAATGGAGATGAAAAACTTTATTTAAAAGGCGGAGAAGGTAACATGGCCATAATAAGTTTATTTAATGGTGATGAAGAGGGTAATTCTGTAGAGTTTGAAAATTTTATAGATGATTTTAAAGATCCTGTAACAGGAAAAATAAAAAGGCTGATTAACGAAGCTTATTTAGAGTTTTATGTAGATCAAAGTACTGTACAAGGTCAGGAACCAGACCGTGTCTATTTATATGATCTAAATAACAATACCCCTCTAATTGATTATGTATTAGATCAATCTGTTACTGCTAGCACTTCAAAATTAGATCATTTAGTGCCATTAACAAGAGTTGATGACGAACCAAATGGTGAAGGCATAAAATACAAAATTAGAATTACAGAACATTTAAATAATTTAGTTATAAGAGACTCTACAAATGTTAAACTAGGTCTGGTGGTAACAACCAACATAGCTTCTATAGATGTTTTAAATTTACAAGATGAAGATGATATTTTAAGCGTTCTTCCTTCTGGTACAATACTATCCCCAAAGGGAACTGTATTATATGGAAACAATACGTCTAATGAAGATAAAAAAGTTACTTTTAAAGTATATTATACAGAACCAGACAATTAATTGACAATTTAGTAAACATGTGTGGAATAGTTGGATATATTGGGCACCGCGAAGCTTACCCAATT
>JAGLKH010000033.1 GCA_023141985.1 Flavobacteriaceae bacterium
CCTTTTTGCTTAAATCCTTTCCCCCAATTTTCCACACCAACTATAGAAATACGTTGTCCTTCTTTTTCAAGAAACCTACTTTCGTTCAACAATAAATCAAACCCCATTTCTCGTTGAATTTCTACTAAATCCACTAAGTTTTGGTTTTTTGCTTCTTCCGATTCCCAACTAAAATAATCGCCATAATCATGATTCCCTAAAATTGAAAATATGCCGTCTTTTGCTTTTAATCTACTAAATGTTTTCTTCCAGGGAATCATCTCTTCAGCTTTATTATTTACTAAATCTCCCGTAAACAAAATAACATCAGATTGTTGCTCATTAATTAAATCTACAGCATATTCTATCTTTTCTTCATTATCAAAACTTCCGCTATGTATATCGCTTATCTGTGTAATTTGGTAACCATCAAAAGCGTCTGGCAAATCCTCAAAATGAAGCGTGTACTTTAAAACTTTGAAATTGTATTTCCCTTTATACATCCCATATAATAAAGACACAAACGGAATTGATGCAATTCCCAAAGCGAACTGACTTATAAATTTTCGACGAGATGGAAAATGATTGTTTTTACCGCCATCGCTTTCAGTAAAAAAGGAATATACTGCTTGTGGCAATCTAAGAATGTCTTCTCCAAACATAATGAGCATCATACCTGTTTTTGGAAGATATAGGGTTAAAAACAACCCAATCGCAATATTTGTACTTATAGAAATCCCATTCATATGGGTGAGTTGGTAAATGAAATTCCCTAAAACTAAAATTGAAATAAGGACATACAAATAATGCACCCAACGACTCTTAATAAGAGTTTTTATGGTTTGAAAAGCATAAAAATCTATAACACCAAAAATGGCTAAAAAGATAATCCAACGAATCATATATTTTTTGTTAAAACGCAAAGTTAACAATAAAGATTTTTGTTTATCTTATCAAATTGTTAAACGTTTTAATCTTTAAATTATTTATAGATTAGGCTTTTGCAATTAATTCTATCTCTTTTGACTCGTTTGGCAGCAAATCGAAATGTACATTTCCTGGTACAACCGCATTAAACCAAATGCGATCTTGAGTGTTTTTGAATTGCCAATTGTTATTTAAATCAATGATTTGTGGAATATCATTTTTAATCTCACAACCTAAACAGAGCAGTAAAATTATTATTAAACTATACTTCGTTGTTAATCACCTTTATAATGGATTTAATCTTATCAACATCTGCACAGACTTCAATAGTCTCATCAAAAAACTTTGTGCTATTCATAGATAAGTTTGGAATGTTATTTACTTTTTTTATGGTTGAAGCTGAGCAGTGAATTTCATTAAATCCAGCATCTTTAAAAAGTTTTGCGTTTCCTGAATTAATTCCACCTCCTGGAAGGATTATAATTCTTTTTTTTGCTGTTCCTTTTATTTGTTTAAGTAACTTCAACCCGCTTTCAGCAGAGGTTTCTTGCCCGGATGATAAAACACAATCCGCTCCAAGATTAATTAATTGTTCTAAAGCTTCAGTTGGGTTTGGTGTCCAATCAAATGCACGATGAAAAGTAAACGATAATGGTTTTGAGCATTCAATTAATTCTTGTGTTCTTTTAATATCAATAGTGTTGTCTTCATTTAAAATACCTGAAACTATTCCTTCACAACCTAAATCTTTACAAAGTTGAATGTTATGCTTCATGATATCAAATTCGGAATCTGAATATGTAAAATTTCCACTCCTTGGACGGATTAAAACATAAACCGGAATTTTCAAAGTATTCATAACCCGTTTAATCAATCCATAAGAAGGTGTGAGTCCACCAACAGCTAATTCAGAGCATAATTCTATACGATGTGCCCCAGCTTGTTGAGCATTAATTGCAGATTGGCATGAGCTGGCACAGATTTCTAGTTTCATGTTCATTCCCCACGAAAATGGGAATCTTTTTAATTTAAGTTCGATTTATATTGGATTAGCTGCACTGAAGCTAAAGGTTTGTATGCCTTCTCTACGACAAGCTCAGTGTAACATGCAGGAATAATTTGTGTTTTAGTATGTGAGATTTCTATATCTTGACAGTTTAATAAAAAGCTTACAAAAACTAAAGTGAGGAGTGTTTTCTTGAATTGCATTTTAGTATATTAGATGCTTTAAATTTAGTAATCTATTTTTAATGAAAATCAAACTAACCTTTCTTTTTTTATTAATCTTATCATTTTTAAGTTGTAGCACGACTGATAATACCCCTGCAAAAAAAGATAAAGCCCTTATTTCTTATGTCAATCCCTTTATTGGAACCGGAGGACATGGCCATACCTATCCGGGAGCAACCATGCCTTTTGGAATGATGCAATTAAGTCCAGACACCCGATTAGAAGGTTGGGATGGATGTTCTGGTTACCATTATAGCGATAAGTATATCTATGGTTTTACTCATACACATCTTAGCGGGACAGGAGTTAGTGACTATGGCGATATTTTATTGATGCCTACAAACGAAGTGGTTTTTAATAATGGCGCAGATGGTAAAAAAGGCTATCGTGCACATTTTTCTCACAACAATGAAATTGCTGAAGCCGGTTACTACAAAGTACATTTAGATACGACGAACATTGATGTAGAATTGACAGTTTCCAAACGAAGTGGTATGCATCGTTATACATTTCAAAAAGGTTCAAAGCAAATCATTATTCTAGATTTAAAACATCGTGATGAAGTTTTAGATTCTAAAATCAATGTGTATTCCAATACCGAAATTGGAGGTCATCGTCACTCCAAAGCATGGGCAACCAATCAATATTTGTTTTATAATATTCAGTTTTCAAAACCCTTTAAGAATATGACATTTCTTGATGATAAAAGCGAAGGTAAAACGGTTAAAGTAGCTTTTGAATTTGATACTTCTAAAGGAGATATACTCGAAATCCAAATTGGAATTAGTCCGGTTGATGAAGATGGTGCCAGAAAAAATCGTCGCGAAGAAATTGAAAATAAAACTTTTAAAGCTATTAAAGTTGAAGCACAGAACGCTTGGGAATCACAATTGGAAAAAATTGTAATTGAGACTGATAATAAAGATTATAAAACTAATTTTTATTCAGCATTATATCATACCATGATTGCACCTAACTTATATCAAGATGTTGATGGTCGCTATAGAGGGGTGGATTTAAAAGTTCATCAAAATAAAGCCTTTGATTATTATACTGTATTTTCACTTTGGGATACCTATCGTGCAGCACATCCTTTGTATACCCTCATTGAGCAAGACCGAACTAACGATTTTATAAATACGTTTTTGACCAAATATGACGAAGGTGGTATTATGCCCATTTGGGATTTATCTGGCTGTTATACAGGTTGTATGATCGGTTATCATGCTGTTCCTGTAATTGCCGATGCCTATTTAAAAGGTATTAAAGATTATGACGCTGAAAAGGCTTTTGTTGCAATGAAACACAGTGCAACTCGTGATAAATTAGGTTTAGAATCCTATAAGTCGTTAGGTTATATCCCTGTTGAAATGGAAAGTGAGTCGGTTTCTAAAACCTTAGAATATGCTTATGATGATTGGACCATTGCACAAATGGCAAAATCATTAAGTAAAACAGAAGATTATAAAACATATTCTGAAAGAGCACAAAACTATAAGAATATTTTCGATCCGGAATCTCAATTTATGAGAGGTCGTTTTCGCAATACCTGGTTTGCTCCCTTTGATCCTTATGAAGTGAATTTTAATTATACCGAAGCCAACTCCTGGCAATACAGTTATTACGTGCCTCAGGATATTTCTGGGTTTATAAATTTACTTGGAGGAAAAGACAAACTAGACGCTAATCTTGATAAATTATTTGTAGCTGAGGCTGAAACTTCAGGAAGAGATCAAGCAGATATTACTGGCCTTATTGGTCAATATGCGCATGGCAATGAGCCAAGTCATCATATGGCTTACCTGTATAATTTTGTAAACAAACCACATAAAACCCAAGAGAAAGTCTATCAAATTTTAACTGAATTATATAAAAATGCTCCTGACGGAATTTCAGGGAATGAAGACTGTGGACAAATGAGTGCATGGTATGTGTTTAGTGCTATGGGATTTTATCCCGTAACTCCTGGAAGTAATCAATATATTATAGGAACCCCTTTATTTGATAAATCAACCATAAATTTAGAAAATGGAAAGCAATTTACTATTGCTGCTCACAATCTTAATGCATCAAACAAGTATATTGAATATGCATTTCTAAATGGAAAAAAATTAAACAGAACATATCTTACACACCAAGAAATTATGAATGGTGGAATTCTTGAATTTTATATGACAGATAATCCTGCTGTTTGGGGAAGCCTAGAAGGACAAGAACCAAAAACTGAAATTAAAGAACACTTGATTGTTACTGCACCTTTTATTGCAAAAGGTGATGTGGCTTTTAAAGGTGAAACCGAAATTACTCTCGAAAATGTAGATAAAGACGCTTCTATATTTTATCAGTTAGATGATTCAAAATTCGAAAAATATACAATTCCATTCATTATTTCAAAACCTACACTTTTGAATGTCTATTCAGAAAAAAACAAAAAACAAAGCGCAACCATTTCAACCATATTCTATAAGATTGATCCAAACATTTCTATCACTCTTGAAACCAAATATGCCAATCAGTATAACGCTGGTGGCAATGATGCACTAATTGATGGAATAATTGGCGCTCAAGATTTTAGAACAGGAACGTGGCAAGGGTATTTTAATGAAGATGTTATTGCAACCGTTGATTTAGGAAGTATTAAACCCATAAAGAATATTAGCGTTAACTTTTTACAAGATCAAAGATCATGGATTTTTTTACCAACAACTGTTGAGGTTCTAGTTTCTGAGAATAAAATTGATTTTAAATCATTGGGTGAATACAACGTTTATAATACAAAACAATCAGAAGATATATTAATTCAAGATTATCTTTTTAAAAACCCACCTAGCTGGAATATACGTTATATAAAAATTATTGCCAAAAAATTAGGTGTACTCCCAAAATGGCATTTAGGTTATGAACACGATGGACGAAGCTGGTTGTTTGTGGATGAGATAAGTATAAAATAGTGTCATTCCTGCGAAGGCAGGAATCTTATAAATTAAAACTTAATTAAAAATCGAAACTATTCCCTCCCGATAGCTATCGGGAGGGAATGACAAAAATTATAATTTATGAAACGAGCATGTTAAAATCTTTCTCACCAAAGGGAATGATTAATAGCGAACAGCATGTGACCTATAAAAAACAATAAATATAAACACATGAAACGTAGAAACTTTTTAAAAAATGCATCACTAACAGGGGTAGGACTCGCTGTTGGAAATACATTAGTAAATTGTACCGAAAAAACTTCGGAAGAAAAAAAAGCAGCAACTACAAGAGCTAAAACAGCATTACCATTAGTTATAGCTACCTGGAAAGCAAAAAATGCCACAGCAAAAGCTTGGGATGTATTACAAGCTGGAGGCAATGCTTTGGATGCTGTTGAACAAGGTTGTATGATTGAGGAAGCTAATGAAAAAGGACAATCGGTTGGAAAAGGTGGATTGCCTGATCGTGATGGAAATGTTACGCTTGATGCTTGTGTTATGAACAAAGAGGGTAATTGTGGTTCGGTTGTTTATTTACAAAATATTACTCATGCTATTTCTGTAGCTAGAAAAGTAATGGAAGATACACCTCATGTTATGCTTGCAGGAAAAGGAGCGGAACAATTTGCAGTTTCCATTGGATTAAAACAAGAAAACCTTCTTACTGAAGCCTCTAAAAAAGCTTGGGAGCAATGGAAAATAAAATCGGAATATAAACCCATTATTAATATAGAGAACCATGATACTATTGGCATGCTCGCTATTGATAAAAATGGAGATCTTTCAGGAGGGTGTACAACCAGTGGATTAGCTTATAAAATGGCTGGACGTGTTGGCGATTCTCCTATTATTGGTTCTGGTTTATTTGTCGATAATGAGATTGGGGCTGCAGTTGCAACAGGCTTAGGTGAAGAAGTAGTTAAAACAGTGGGTAGTTTTTTAATTGTTGAATTGATGCGTCAAGGCAAATCTCCTCAAGAAGCCTGTGAAGAAGCTATTAACAGAATTGTTTCTAAACCAAATAGTAACTATAAAAACTTTCAGGTTGGTTATATAGCAGTAAATAAACAAGGTGAAACTGGTTATTATTCAATTCATAAAGGGTTTAGTATGACTAGATTTCAGGAAGAGCAAAATGAGAATATCCAATCTGACTATTATAATAAAGATAATTAATACTACACATCTCATTAATCATTTAAAAACAGTGACTTTTTATAAATAACTCCTTTATTAATAATAGATTAAATACCTATTTAATCTATAAAAAGCAGGATTGTATTTTTCAAATAAGCAAACAAACATGTATTTCGTCGATGTTTTATACAAAATCAATAGAATAAACCACTTTTCTTTGCATTATATCAAATATTTATGACTCTAAAGCTTCTTTGTGCTTCATTTGTATAAGAAACAAACCCAAATCATGAAGAAATCTTTATTAATAATCGCCATTTTAGCTGTCCCATTCTTCTCAATGGCACAAACTACTGTTATTGACACTGTAGATGAAGCTAAAACTACTATAAAAACTGAAGTAGCTATAAAAAAGATTGAGCCTATAAGCATAAATCCTAAAACACAGAGTTTAGATCTTAACTATAAAAAAAGTAACGATATTATTAGTATTAAAGCTTATATTAGAAGCTTACGTTTAAAACGTAAAGAAACTTTAAAGAGTTAATTAAAACATAAATATAATTGAAAAGTCGCATAATGCGACTTTTTTGTTTTTAATAAAAATATAATTGTTAAATCCTTAATAGAAGTTAAAAATAGCAATCTAATTAATTTCAATTCGCCAGATATGTTTTGTAGTTTTATAGTCTACAATAAAAATATATGTCAGGACAAAAAAGATTATTTCTTCTCGATGCTTATGCATTAATATTTCGTGGGTATTACGCTTTTATTAAAAACCCCAGAATTAGCTCTAAAGGGTTAGATACTTCAGCAATATTAGGATTTACAAACTCCTTGCTCGATGTTATAAAACGTGAACGCCCAGACCATCTTGGAGTTTGTTTTGATAAAGGAGGAAGTATAGATAGAAAAGAACTGTTTCCCGAATATAAAGCCAATCGGGATGAAACACCCGAAGCCATAAAAATTGCTGTGCCGTATATTGAAAGTATTTTAAAAGCGATGCATATTCCTATTATTGTAAAAGAAGGCTATGAAGCCGACGATGTTATAGGTACACTTGCTAAGCAAGCTGAAAAACAAGGCTATAAAACCTATATGGTTACGCCAGATAAAGATTTTGCGCAATTAGTAAGCGATAATATCTTTATGTACAGGCCAATGTTTGGTGGTGGTTACGAAACTTGGGGAGTTCCAGAGGTAAAAGAAAAATTTGAAATAGAACATCCAGACCAGGTCATAGACTTTTTAGGAATGAAAGGCGATGCTGTAGATAATATTCCGGGGTTACCTGGAGTTGGTGATAAAACTGCTAAAAAATTTCTTGCGCTTTACGGAAGCATGGAAGGCTTATTGGCAAATACTCATGAGCTAAAAGGAAAAATGAAAGAGAAAGTAGAAGCTAATGCAGAATTAGGATTACTTTCCAAAAAATTAGCCAGAATAATGCTTGATGTCCCAGTAGCGTTTGATGAACATGATTTTGAGCTTAATACACCAGATATTGATGCTGTAAAACAAATTTTTCAGGAATTAGAGTTTCGTCGACTAGCTGATAATTTAATGAAGGCCTTTGCTATAGAAACTAATATCTCTTCAAATGAAACATCTCATCCAAAAGAAAGTTCGAAAAACATTTCCCCTTTGAGGAAAATGCCCGCAGGACAAAAGGGGATTGCCGGAGCTGGGCAGTTTTCTTTGTTTGGTGGAAACGAAAATGATTTAGAAGAAAAAACAATTTCAGATTTTGGTAGAAAAACTGCTAAAACGACATCTCATTTTTACCAAAGTGTAACTCCCGGTTTATCGATGGAGCTCTTTCTAAATAAATTGATGAAGCAAACATCAGTATGTTTTGATACAGAAACCACTGGATTAAATCCTATTACTGCTGAATTGGTTGGTATTGCATTCTCATGGGAAATAGGTAAAGGTTTCTATATTCCGTTTCCAGAACATAAAGATGAAGCACAGAAACTCATAGAACAATTAAGACCATTTTTTGAAAGTGAAACTATTGAAAAAATAGGTCAGAATTTAAAGTATGACATTAAGGTTTTAGCCAAATACAACATTGATGTAAAAGGCAAGTTATTCGATACCATGATTGCCCATTACCTCATCAATCCCGATATGAGACATAATATGGATGTACTATCGGAAACTTATCTTAACTACACGCCTATTTCTATTACAGAACTTATAGGTAAAAAAGGTAAAAATCAGTTGTCGATGCGCCAGGTCCCTTTAGATCAACAAACCGAATATGCAGTTGAAGATGCAGATATTACGCTGCAATTGGCAGCACATTTTCAAGGTGAATTAACTGAAGCTAATACCAAAAAATTATTCGACGAACTTGAAATTCCGTTGGTAAAAGTTCTTGCTTCAATGGAATTGGAAGGCATCAACTTAGATAAAGATTTTTTGCATTCACTTTCGGAAGAATTAGATAACGATATTAAATCGCTTGTAACAAAAGTATACGAAGCAGCGGGCGAAGAATTCAATATTTCATCACCAAAACAATTAGGCGAAATTCTGTTTGATAAAATGAAGTTAGTCGAAAAACCAAAAAAGACTAAAACAGGACAATACTCAACAGCTGAAGACGTATTGAAATATTTAGCTAAAGACCATGAAATTATTAGAAATATTTTAGAGTATCGTGGGTTAGCTAAACTTAAAAGCACCTATGTTGATGCACTACCAAATCAGGTTTTAGAGCAAACAGGACATGTACATACCGATTATATGCAAACCGTAGCTGCCACAGGAAGATTGAGCAGTAACAATCCTAATTTACAAAATATCCCAATTCGTACAGAACGTGGTCGTCAAGTGAGAAAGGCTTTTATTCCGCGAAGCGAAGATTACATATTATTAGCAGCCGATTATTCACAAATTGAACTTCGGATTATTGCAGCTCTAAGCGAAGAGGATAATATGATAACTGCTTTTAAAAAAGGCGAAGATATTCATACCTCAACAGCTGCAAAAATATTTAATGTACCAATAGGCGACGTAACAAGAGAACAACGAGGCAATGCTAAAACCGTTAATTTTGGAATTATTTATGGTGTGTCTGCATTTGGATTGAGTAATCAAACCAATCTCTCTCGAAGTGAATCTAAAGAATTGATAGACACCTATTACACTACATACCCAAAACTAAAAGAATACATAAGTAAACAAATCGCTTTTGCAAGAGATCATGGTTATGTGCAAACCGTTTTAGGACGTCGTCGCTATTTAAAAGATATAAATTCGCGTAATGCGGTAGTGCGTGGAGCGGCCGAACGTAATGCTGTTAATGCACCAATACAAGGTAGTGCTGCAGATATTATTAAAATTGCAATGATTAATATACATAACAAACTTGAAAAAGGTAATTACAAAACCAAAATGCTGCTTCAAGTACACGATGAGTTAGTTTTCGATGTGTATAAACC
>JAGLKH010000330.1 GCA_023141985.1 Flavobacteriaceae bacterium
GCTAATCTTAAAGTTTCAAAAACCAAAGGCAAAGTTGTCGATTTAAAAAATCGTTTAGAAAAAGAAATTACTGTAAATGGTAATATAGGTATTGGACATACAAGATGGGCAACCCATGGAATACCAAATGATGTCAATGCACATCCACACTATTCAAATTCCAGAGATTTAGTCATCATTCACAACGGAATTATTGAGAACTATGATGCTCTTCGCAAAGAGTTGATTAAAAGAGGGTTTACATTTAAATCAGAAACAGATACCGAGGTTCTAATAAATCTTATTGAAGATGTACAGGAAAAAGAAAATGTAAAGCTTGGAAAAGCCGTTCAAATTGCTTTAAACCAGGTTGTTGGCGCTTATTCTATTGCTGTTTTCGATAAAAAAAAACCAGATGAGATTGTTATAGCTCGTTTAGGAAGCCCTTTAGCAATTGGTATTGGCAAAGACGAATTTTTTATCGCTAGCGATGCGACTCCTTTTTTAGAATATACCAAAAATGCTATTTATTTAGAAGATGAAGAAATGGCTATTATTAGAAGCCATAAAGAATTAAAAATCAGAAAAATTAAAGACGATTCTTTAGTAAACCCATATGTCCAGGAACTACAAATGAATCTTGAACAAATTGAGAAAGGTGGCTACGAACACTTTATGCTAAAAGAAATTTATGAACAACCTCACGCCATTAAAGATACTTATAGAGGTAGATTGAGATTAAATGAAGGCATTATTAAAATGGCTGGCGTTGATGACAATCTAGAAAAATTCCTCAATACTAATAAAATTATTATTGTTGCTTGTGGTACCTCGTGGCATGCCGGTTTAGTTTCTGAATATATTTTTGAAGACCTTGCAAGAATTCCTGTTGAAGTAGAATACGCCTCAGAATTTAGATATAGAAATCCAGTAATTAATGAGAATGATATTGTAATAGCTATATCACAATCGGGAGAAACTGCCGATACTCTTGCCGCTATAAAACTAGCCAAATCAAGAGGTGCTTTTGTTTTTGGAGTTTGTAATGTTGTAGGCTCTTCTATTGCAAGAGAAACCAACGCAGGAGCATATACACATGCAGGTCCCGAAATTGGAGTTGCTTCAACAAAAGCCTTTACAACACAGATTACAGTTTTAAGTTTAATAGCCTTAAAATTAGCAAAAGCAAAAGGTACAATTTCTAATTCAAATTATCATCTACACTTAAATGAGTTAAAGTTAATTCCAACAAAAGTTGAAAAAGCGCTTCTATCTGACAACCATATTAAGATGATTGCTGAAACCTATTATAATGCGAGTAATTGTTTATATTTAGGAAGAGGTTATAATTTTCCAGTAGCATTAGAAGGCGCCTTAAAATTAAAAGAGATCTCGTATATTCATGCAGAAGGGTATCCCGCAGCCGAAATGAAACATGGTCCGATTGCTTTAATTGACGAAAATATGCCAATTGTTGTTATCGCAACAAAAAAAGGACATTACGATAAAATTGTAAGTAATATTCAAGAGATTAAATCTAGAAAAGGAAAAATAATTGGTATTGTAACAGAGGGAGACACAAGTGTAAAAGAATTAGCAGATCATGTTATTGAAGTCCCGGAAACTATAGAATCACTTACCCCATTATTAACTACAATTCCTTTGCAGTTATTATCTTATCATATAGCAGTAATACTCGGAAAAAATGTAGATCAGCCACGTAATCTTGCGAAATCTGTTACCGTAGAATAATTCTATATTATCTTTTTTTAATTTGACTTCATTTTTTTTTAATGAACTTTTATCAAAAAAGTGTATCTTGCTATTTATAATACAAACCAATTCACAATATGAAAACAATTACTAAACTTTT
>JAGLKH010000331.1 GCA_023141985.1 Flavobacteriaceae bacterium
TTACGAAGATTTACTGCCATTATAAGGGTTTGTCGTACAGATAAATATAATGGAAAAACTTAACTCTTGACAATTTCGTGACAACAATTATGGACTTGGTTTTTAACTCAGTTCGTTGTTGTGACACGTTATTTCTTGGTTCGATTGCCATTCGTATCTAAGTAAAACCAATCGTTTGTTAGAAATACGTTTTGTCCCTTAGATGTTTTAATTTTAGTAATTTTGTCTAATCCATTTACCTACTCTCAGTCCTCGGTTAGTGGAGTGATCATAATGTGCGCTTTATGTGATCCAGGGTTCATTATCCAAGGATGATTAGGTTCCTTAGGGACTTCTGGTAATCCAGTAGATTCGGAAGTAGCCCATGGCATATAAACTACATAGCGGTATTGAGCCCCTGCCACATCAGATGTTTCAGGGTCGTATAATGATTCTGATCCAAAGTATATGTGTAAGGTCGATCCAGCCTTTCCCATTAAAAGTTTACCTGATTTCACTTCTTCCTCCCGGATATCAAATATTTCTTTTCCTGTCTTCCCTTCCGATTTCAATTCTCTTCCTCTTGCCATAAATGGTTCAAGGCCTTTGTGATAACAAGCGGAACTAAATCCATCCAGTTTAGGATTATCCGCCAGACAAATAAATTCATTGTCTCCTTCTTTCAGCGTGACAAATTCTCCAGCCATATTGTATCCAATGACTTTACATCCCATTCGGCTTTCTTTTGGAGCTGCCATTAATGCAGTTGCAATTAAAGCTTCATCTGAGTCGATTGCCTTAAATCGTTCATTAACTTCTTCTGAAACACTGTCGATTAATTCGGTTTCACTATCAGATGATTCCATGTTCGTATTTTTAGTCTTATCCGACGAATTACAAGAAACCAATATTCCTGTAAAAACAAATGCTGTAATTATTCTTTTCATATTAATAGTTTTTTTAATTTGTTACAGTCTCGTATAAGCGGTCGATTTAATGCCGCTTATACATCTTAAGTTGGGAAACGTATTATTTAGACTGTTCCCTTTTAATTAAGTTACTCATATTGGTCACTTTCCAACCGTAATCACCCTTCTTCCATATTCTGGAGGACGTCTCCCTCATTGTATCCCCACTGATCGAACTCACATACATCATCGTGACAAAATCATAACCCAAATTCCGGTTCAATAAGACCTGCTCATTGTAAACATCGATCACCTCTTTCTTCGGCAAATGAGGGCCAAACTCCTCTATTAACTCATAAGTCCAAATCTTACCGTTCTCCCACATCTGTAAATCTCTATCCATTCTAGCCAAGATCGTATCCAACTTCTCAGCACCTTGCATAATATTACGCTGATATTCCTGTGCCATCTCAACAAACTCCTTTTGTTCATCCTCTGTAATTGGGTTATCTGCTTTACAGGATAGTAATAGAAATGCCAGTACTAAATAAATGTATTTCATAATATTCGTTTGATATGTCTGCCAACGTAGATATATAGTTACTAGTAACTATATATCTCTTATATAAAGAACTAAATTAAGAAATTTAATTAAATACATAGTTCGAAATCTTCAAAGTGACGAATCCGTGACACTTAAATAGGTGTCTATCTGCTACAGGGCAGAGCGTTAAGAAAATATCCGGTGGACATTTTTAGCAGGACATAGCGCGAGCTATGGGCCAGATGAAGCCAAGATACCAGCTGGCGCGTGGGCTTATTATTCAACAACCTCAACAACTAACGCGTCATCGGTTTTTGTAACCTTTGCTAACCCCAATTTTGTTAAGCCTTTAATGGTCTTATCCCATTTTTTATTACTTAAACCAGATTGTGTTTTTAGAGCATTTAAGTCGATGGGAGAATTCGACTTTAATATGTTATATACAGCTTTTTCGTCATCACTCATGGCAACTGCCTTTTTTTCTGGTTTCATTTGAGAAAAAAATTAATCGTATTTCTCAAAACCCTTATAAACACTAATGTTACGAGAGGCAGTCGTAATCACTCTGACATATTAGTGACACGAATCAGTGGTCTATCTGCTACAATATGCGATTTTGATTAACGGTTTGCATAA
>JAGLKH010000332.1 GCA_023141985.1 Flavobacteriaceae bacterium
CTCACTAAAATTCCTGCAAAAGCACCATGATGCATTTTTACAGAATTTAAGGCTAATGATAAGATTACAGGATACATAACTGATAAGAAAAAACCGCTAGCTTGAAACCCATAAAGAGATGTCTCTGCTGGCCCGAATAAAGCCAAGCCAAGACATAAAATTGCTAATATTGTAAATAATTTTAGCACTAGCTTGCTATCAATAATTCTTAATAAAAGCAAGCCTAAAACTCCACCAATGGTCATTAACCCCCAAAAATTAGCAACTGCTGATGCTCCCACAGTTTCATAATCAAATCCGTGGTATGTCCGCAAAAATTTAGACATCCAGTAGGATATTCCTTGTTCTACACCAACATAGTTAAAAATTCCAAAAAAGAAAAGAATAACTTTTTTATCTTTAAAAAGGGTTAAGTAACTATCTTTTGTACCAACTTTTTCATCTTCATTAAGTTCTACTTTAGGGAACTTTATAACAAAAATTAGAGCAATCAAGATAAGACTAAAAATAGCAAATATTCCATAAATAGAAACCCATGACATATTAACTGGTGTAATACTTGATAAAAAATTAATTATAGGATTTGTGTTTTCACTATTCCCCATATTGGTAACTAACCAAGAATAAACCAATGGACTAACAAATGAAGCAGCACCAAATATTAATTGTGCCATTACTGATGTAAAGGCGTAATTTTCTTTTCCTCCAGTTTCTCTTAATAAGGGGTTTATAACTACTTGTAAAATTGCCATACCAGATCCAATGGTAAATAATGAGAATAAAAATACCCCAAAAGAAGGTAATCCCACAAAAAGCAACGAAGCTATAAATGCCAGTATAAAACCAACAAGCATCATTTTCTTTTCGCCATATTTTTCTGTCATAAATCCAGCTGGAATAGACATTACACCATAGGCTATAAAAAATGAAAATGGTAAAAACCCAGCCATTGTTTCACTAAGATCATAAGTTGAAGATACACTAGGATTTAAAGCACCAAGAATATTGGTTAAAAAAGAGATGACAAAGAAAGCTAACATTATTAATGCTACCAGAATATAATTTTTTT
This sequence comes from Flavobacteriaceae bacterium, assembly GCA_023141985.1. GTDB lineage: Bacteria > Bacteroidota > Bacteroidia > Flavobacteriales > Flavobacteriaceae > PRS1. The sequence goes on from JAGLKH010000332.1 coordinate 1,070, forward strand.
TCATGATCGATTTAAATTTACTGATTTAAAAAATAGTCAAAATTTATAAAGCTATTTTTGATAATTTATATTGGTTTAGTTTTTAGAATTAATGAAGATGCTCCTAGGCATCCAGCATCATTACCGAGTTTTGCTCCCAAAATTTCCGTGTTGACGCTACAATCATCCATGGCATAGTTAATGGCAGATGCTGCAATCATGTCAATATAAAATTGTCCAGCTTCTGAAATTCCACCACCAATAACTACTTTTTGAGGAGCAAATGTATTTATAAAAGCAGCAATTCCATGTCCGAGATAATCAGTATGTTCTTTCATACATTTTATGGCATCTTCTTCTTTTTCATTGAATTTTTTTACAATATAATGCCCATTAATAGTATCAATATTTTTACCTGATAGATCTGCATATTGCTTGACTAAAGCAGAAGTAGAAGCATACGCCTCAAGACAGCCTTTACCTCCGCCACAATTACAATCTAATCCATTGTGATCAATTGTAATATGTCCTAATTCTCCACCTCTGTTTTTATAACCACCATACAATTCTCCATTTATAAAAATAGCACCACCAATTCCTGTTCCAACAGTTATGAATATGACATCTGAACTGCCTTTGGCAGCACCATAGACCATTTCACCAAGTCCCATAACATTTGCATCGTTTTCAACTAAAACAGGTAAGTCAAAAATATTTGAAAAATAAGTAGAAAGATTAATGTCTTTCCATCCTTGAAGATTATCAGCTCCTCCCAGAACCACACCTTCATAAACTATACCCGGTGTGCCAATTCCAACCCCAACAATATCAAATTGTTCTTTTTTGCCTTTATCAATTAGGGTTCTTATAATTGACTCTAAAGTATCTAATATATTTTCTTTTAAAGCTTCACTCCCAATTGAAAGTTTATCTTTAAAAATGATATCACCTGTATTTGAGACAAGAGCTGCTTTTACAAAAGTGCCTCCTAAATCAATTCCTATAGCATATGTAATTGTATTGTCTTTACCCATTAGATTGAATTATTTCAAGGTTACATTGTCTACATTCAATGCTTTTACTTTAAGAATAGGGTTGCCTTTGGCATTTGATAGCATATAATTAGCTTTATATGTTCTTTCTTCACCCGGAAGTAAATGTACATAATTATCATTCCAATAAATAGGTAAAATTGGTTCTTCTGTTACAGAATCAACCAAATCTAAAAAGATAAAAAAGGCTATTGATTTTGATGGGTTTTTAATAGTTACCGAAACCAACCCATTATCATCCTTAACTTCATATTTGTAATCATACAATAATTCAACTTTTGGTAATTTATTTAGAGATGCATAATCTGCAAATTCTTTTGAAGGAGTATAATATGGCCAATCCATATTTTTTGAAGCTTCATAATCAAGGACATCTTCTTTTTTAGACAACCAATAAAAGTTATTACTAACTTCTTGGTTGTTTTCATCATAAATCCTTAAGTCTAAAAACCAAACATCAGTCAGGTTATTAATCTCGGGTAGTTTATAAATCGATTTTGAAATGTTAGTTTTTATATTTCCTTTCCATTGATCTGCAAATATTTCTTTTGAATTGATATCAAATACCCTGATTTTTACAGTAATATTAGTTGCATTATTTAAATCTTCATTAGCTATATAAATATCATTAAATCCATATCTATAAATTGCTTGAAGTGG
>JAGLKH010000333.1 GCA_023141985.1 Flavobacteriaceae bacterium
GTATCGTATAATTGCCAATATAATTCTGGCCATGCTGAATTAAGCATCCATTGAACTATACCCGTACTTTTTGGTTTATGAGCGATAAAAGCTTCAAACATTGGGCGCATTAATTCATAATTACTCATTTGAGATTTAAAGGCAAATTCTTCAATACTTGATGACTTTCCATATCGGTTATTTAACGATTCTCTATATCGGTCTAATGTTTTAAATGAATTTCTTCCTGTATGATATTCCCAGTATTTTTTATCAATTGGCCAAAGGCTTTCTTTTGGTAACATTCTTTCTAAAGAAGCCAAAGGAGGAATATTAGGGCCAGGGCATGTTTCGGTATTAAAACCATAAGCTCCGCCTAATTCCGTATCGGTATACCAATAAACAGGAGGAGTAATGGCGTATGGGCCTAACATTTTCATACCTGTGGGACCACTAATATCACTAACCAAAGGCACTTCAGCAATAATATTGTTCTCTTCGGTACCTGCACCACCTGCCGAAGTAATATATGAACGTGATGGATCGTATTCTTTAAAGAGTTCAATATATTTCCTTTCTAATTCTGGGGTTGGAAGTTTATCACTACCCAACATCCATACAAATATGCTAGGGTGATTTCTCAACCATAACATTTGGTCTTTCCATGAAACTGCTAAAAGATTAATATCTTCATCACTAGTAGCACCTCCATATTTTTCATGACATTCTTTAAGAAGGTATTCTTCCCATTCCCAATGGCAATTCCAACCAATCATTATTAAAATACCGTAGGAATCACAAAGATCATAAATGGTTTCATCTTTACCCCAAAATCCTTCCAATCGAATACTGTTCATATTCATATGGCGTACATATTTTATTTGTGCCTCTACATATTCTTTTGTGTCCTGTAATAATAGGTCATCAGTCCATCCGCCAGATTTAATTAAAACAAATTTACCATTGATTGTAAAAGTTCTATTTTCATCTTCATTCAAATAACTGTCAATTTCACGGATACCATATTTTTTTTCAACTTTATCTATTGTTTTATTACGATGAATAAATTCTGTTTTTAGATTGTATAGATTAGCATCTCCCATTCCGTTAGGCCACCAAAGTTTGACATTTGTTACAGAAAGCTGTTTGAAATCTTTTGGAGTGAAAGTAACACTAAGCGTATCACCTGCTTTAACAGTAACATTTTTCTCTACTACTCCAACTTCATAATCTACTTTTAAAATCCCTTTAATTGGTTTATCAGTACTATTTACCAGTTCTGTTTTGATGTATAGGTCTGCTTCACTTAAAGTTTCTTTATTTACTTTTGAATATACAAATGGGCTTCTAATTGTAATGCCTTCATTAATTTCTAAAAAAACTTCTCTAAAAATCCCCATATTACGATCCCTCGGTAAGGGATTCCAGTCAACAAACCCTACAGAATATTCGCCATCTACATGTTGCCACATTTTTAAAGCTAAAATATTTTCTCCTTCTTTTATATACTCATTAATATTAAAAGTAAAAATTCGGTATGTGCCTGCAAAAGTATCTTTGCCTACAACTTTCTTACCGTTTACCCAAAGATCTGCTCTGTAGTTAATACCATTAAAACGAAGAGAAACAGTCTTGTTAAGATCATCTTTATTTAATTGAAATGAAGTTCTAAACCACCATGGTTGTTTAAACTGTTCATAACCAACCTTTTGCATGTTAATTCCGAAATACGGATCTTCAATCACGCCATTAGTAGCCATACTCCCTAAAACTGTTCCAGGCACAATAGCTTTATACCAATTCTTAACATCGTATTTGCTATTTGATATTGTTGTGTCATTAACACCTATTAGCTTATCAATAGGTTGCATTTTCCAATTATTAGATATTAGTTTTGCATTTTTGTTAGAAGATGAGTTGTTAGAACTTGCAATAACTGCCACCTCGTTTTTTTTTAAATTATCGGATTTGGTGTTTTTTGTATCGCATGCAAAAAATAAAAAACTTATTGATAAAAAAATAATGACGGTAAAAAGAATATTTTGCTTCTTCATTGTATTTAAACTTAAAAAGAGATATGTACAAATAAAATAAAATAAAAATGAGGTGGTTTGTTAAATATTGTTTTATTATGATGATAAATGAACCTTTAATCAAAAAAATATCCTCTAGTCTCTGTACGGGGTTTTCTCTCTATTTTAGAAAGGTCAAAACTTTTGCAAATTTATTTAAAAAATGAATTTATAGAACCCACCTGTTATACCTTGTATACTCTGCGACGAGATAGTCTTTTTGCAGATCATAGTCAAAAATATCGAACGCAATTTGTTAGAGCTAATAGTTCTCTTGCTTATTTATGATGAAAACTTTAGACTGAAATAATCAATTGTTCGCTAAATATGATTATTTATCTAAAACTAATAGAATATTAACCTTTAAATGGTGTATATTTTAAAATATAATAGATAAGGTAAAAAATAAATGTAAAGTTGATAAAATTCTATTTGTTTATAGAATTGTTTTTAGGTTATTTTGTACAATCATATTATAATTTATAATTCAACAAAAAATGTATTGCCAATAAGTTCAATGGTGATAAACAGAGTATCTTAAGTTAATTATTCCACAGGTGCTGCTTCTCTTTAAAGCGCACAATATAATACAACTGATACTTATGCAAAACCATGGGTTGTTCAAAGAGCAAGCAAATCTCGGTAATAAAATAAAATGTTGAATTAATGTTTGGATTAGTTTTAGTTAAATAACCCGGGGGAGCCTGGGTTATTTAATGACTTCTAATATCATTTAGGTTTTTTTTTCGAAACAATTTTTAACAACTTTGGTAAAAATCACGATGTGTAAGCCTTTGTACAGCAGCGCAAATATTTCTTTTTACTTGGCTCTCATCAGTTAAACCAGTTAGAGACAGATAATTTGTGAAGAGTAAGAAAGAGGTTAAAAACGACTTGTTTTGCAATGATCACTGAAATAAAAAGTAAGTCTAATGTATAATCTTAAGTTACCTAAAACTCTTACGGTAAGCTGAAGGAGTTTTTCCCATACTTTTTTTAAAGTAATGGTTAAAATTGGCAAGGTTATTATAACCACTTTCAAAACAAATATGAGTTATTTGATTATCTGTTTCTGCCAATAATTTTGCTGCTATTCCAATACGAACACTTTTTACATACTCGATAAATGTTATATTGGTTTTCTTTTTAAAATATCTACAAAATGAACTAGGCGCCATATTTAATACAGCAGCAGCTTCGTCAAGTTTTATGCCTTCATGTATGTTTTTAAAAACATATTCATATATTTTATTTATTTTTTCAAGATTTTTCGAAAAACCTTTTGACTGAATCATTGGGTTTGAAAGTATTTCAGGGCATTCAACTTTCAATAAAATATTAAATATTTGTAATAAATTAATGTAATAATCCAATCCTTTAAAATGAACCATTTCCTCAAGAATACTTACTATTTTTCTACTATCCTTAATTTTAAATCTAATTCCTCTATTAGCTTGTCTTAATAAATGAACCATTTTATCGAGTTCTGGCATATTAAAAAAATCAGATTTAAGAATATTTTCTGTAAAATGGGTTACAATACAAGTTGGATCTTGTTCATTCTCTTTATCCAACAATTCCCAGCAATGAGGCAAATTAGGACCTAAAAGCACAAAATCTCCTGATTCAAAACCAGAGATATTATCACCTACAATTCTTCGCCCTATTCCCGAGTAAATAAAATTTAACTCAAAATTCTTATGAGAATGTACTTTCGCACTTGATTGTAAAGGTGAATTTCTAGTAATGAAAGAATGTTTTTCTGGTACAAATATCTTTTCAAAAACAAACTCCATTTTTAATATATTAACTTAATACACTCAAAAATACATAATAATATCAATTTGAAGGTTAAAATATTATGTAATTTGAATAAAATTGTTGTGTTGAGTTATGTGCTTTTTAGTTTTCTTTGTTTCTAATAAAAATATAATAAGATTTGAAATTACCCTTGAAAGGAATTATTCCACCAATGATAACACCATTAACTGAAGTAGGTGCCTTAGATAGTAAAGCTTTAGAAAAACTTGTTGAACATTTAATTTCTGGAGGCGTACATGGTATTTTTTTATTGGGTACTAATGGAGAAGCACCAAGTTTAACATATGCGTTACGTAAAGAATTAATAAGCAAAGCATGCAATTTTGTTAAGGGCAGAGTACCTGTTTTAGTTGGTATAACAGACACTTCATTTGATGGGTCTATAGAATTAGCAAATCATTCTAAAGAAGCTGGTGCTGATGCAGTTGTTATCGCTCCACCCTATTATTTCCCTATTTCTCAAGCAGAGTTCATTGATTATTTAGAGAGTTTAGTTCCAGAATTACCTTTACCTTTTATCATGTATAATATGCCAAGTTGTACAAAAATGGAACTTTCATTAGAAACGATAAAAAGGTCAAAAGAATTAGGAGCTATTGGCCTTAAAGATAGTTCAGGTAATATGGATTATTTAAATGCTCTTTTAAAAGAATTTAAAGACTCACAGGATTTCTCAATCCTTGTGGGTACAGAAAGTTCTTTGCCTGAAACAATAGCAAATGGAGGGCATGGTGCTATTGCTGGGGGTGCTAATTTTTTTCCAAGACTATTTGTAGATTTGTATGATGCTAGTGTTGCTGATGACAAGGAAACGGTTACGCTTCTTCATAAAAAAGTAATATCACTATACGAAACTATTTATGATGTAGGTCAATACGATTCAAGATATATTAAAGGAACCAAATGTGTTTTATCTGTAATAGGGATTTGTAATGATTATATGGCGCTTCCCTTACGAAGGTTTGAAGAACCGGAAAGGAGAAAAATCGAAAAATATGTCAAAGACTTTGAATTATAAAATATAACAAATTAATATTATGAACTATCAACTTGGATTTGTAGATACTATTATCTTAATACTTTATGGCCTTGTTTTAGTCGGAATGGGCGTGTATTTCTTTAGGAAGACAAAAACTTCAGAAGAATTTATGGTTGCAGGAAGGGGTATACCTGCATGGGCAGCAGGTATAGCTGTTATGAGTGCATATACAAGTAGTGTCTCCTATATTGCTGTTCCAGGAAAAGCATTTGATTCAAATTGGCATCCAATAATATTTGCTCTTACTGCATTACCAGTAACTTGGTTTGTTACTAAATATGTGATTCCACATTATAGAAAAAACAATATTATATCCGTTTATAAATATTTAGAAGATAAAATTGGTGAATGGGGTAGAGTGTATGCTTCTTTTTCATTTTTACTGTTTATGGTGGGACGTACTGCCGTAATACTGTATTTGTCGTCACTGCTTTTAACCTCTTTTGTCGATGTTGATATTCGATCATTGATTGTAATTATTGGAATTGTAACCATTGTTTACACATTAATGGGTGGTATGGAAGCTGTTATTTGGACGGATGTGATGCAGTCTATAATCATGATTTGTGGTGTTTTGTTTGTTGGATATCTTTTAACCAAAGAAATATTTGCAGAGCCAGAATATTTAATTCAAAATGC
>JAGLKH010000334.1 GCA_023141985.1 Flavobacteriaceae bacterium
GTATAGCTTTACCACTAGTTTATATAGCAATACGTAATTATATTATAACTTCTGAAGGAATGAAAGATGCTGGTTTTTGGGAAGCTATGACAAGAATATCATCGTATTATTTAATGTTTATTAATTCTTTAATGATATTATACTTTTTACCTCGTTTTACCGAAATTGATAATAAAAAAGAATTTAGAAAAGAGGTGTTTAGTTTTTACAAAACCATCATGCCAATTGTTGGTTTTGGTTTTATAGTTATTTATTTTATAAAACCATTTATTGTTGCATTGTTCTTAACACAAGAATTTGATGCTGTCCAAGACTTATTTGGGTGGCAGTTGCTGGGTGATTTTGTAAAAGTATTATCAGTTGTTATAGCCTATCAATTTATTGCTAAAAAAATGTTTTTGCACTACATTATTACCGAAGTGTTTTTAGTGATAATATTATACCTGACAAGTGTTTATTTTGTTGATCTTTATGGTGTTAAAGGAGCAACCATAGCCCACTTTGTTAGTTATGTGATGTATTATGTAATTATTTTATTAATTTTCGGAAGCTCACTTTTTAGTATATTACCTAATGAAGAAAAACAAATTGAAAAGTAGAGTTATTTAGCTTTAAGCCATAGTAAATTCCTAAAGTAAATATTCAAAAGAATAAAGTGTAATATATACGCAACAAAATAAGCGATTGAAACACCAACAAATCCATACATTTTAACAAAGAGAAAAGTAAAAATACTAAAAGCCAAAGCCCATTCAATTTGAAACAAAATAAACACTTTAGTCATTGCTTTAGAGATAAGAATATTACCCAAAACCCAACAATTAATTTTTATAATATCACCTAGTAAATGAAATGCTATTAAAGAATTTATGAGTAAAAACTCTTTGCTAAATAAAAATGTAATAACAATATCTTTTAATAGATACACTCCTAGCGAAATAATTAAGATAATGGGTAATATAGATAGCCATATTTTGAAAACTTCTCTTTTAAGTTGATTGTTTGATAACCTTGAAAACGTTGGCAATAAATAGAACTTAAAAGTTGTAGTTAAAAATAGGAGATAGATAGCAGAGATTCGCCACATACCTTCCCAAGAACCTGCATGATTTTTATCAAACTCTGTTGATATATGATATCGCACAAAAAAAGTTGCAGAAATTAGGCAAATTGGTCCTGCCAATGCCATTAAAGAAAATTTTGAAAGCTTCTTAAAATAATTTGTTTTAAATGGAGAAAAGAGATGTTTTAGACTAAATGGTTTATATAACCCAATTAACCCCAAAGAAACAATAAAGGTTAATGTTTGGTTTATTGCAAAAGCATATAATGCGCCAATAGTTTTAAATTTTAACACTAAAGAAATAAGCACGATTGCTGATAAAATTGTGGCAATTATATTAATAATCACATAGAGTTTTATATTTTTCAGTCCATTAAGGATAGACATAAAAAATGTGTGGATTGAAATACTTACTAAAGAAAAAGCTAAAACAACAAGAAAATTAGAATATTGGTAATCACTAAATAAATAATATGACAACCATTTGTTGAAAATAAGAGTAAAAGTAAAAACTAAAAGGGAAAAATATAAATGTATTTTAAAACCAGTACTTAAAAAGTTTTTCAATTCATTAATATTGTCTTTATGTTCAGCGGTATATTTTATTGTGCCATTTGTAGTCCCAAAACTACTAACAACGTTTGTGATTGATAAAAAATCCTTAAGCTGTCCTAGCAAGAACATACCATTTGTACCAAGATAAACAGCTATAATTTTATTAGTAATTAGCCTTACCATTAAACTAATTGTAGTACTAATTCCTGAGTATATAGATGTTTTTAAAAAATTCACTTAATTAATTATTAAAATCTGTCCATTCTTCAAATTGAAGGTTTGTTATTTCTTTAAGTAATGCTATGTCTTTTTGGTATAACGATTTTAACCAAATTCTTTCTTCTTTATTAATTTTGGGATAATTATAAGTTTTACTGTTTTTTAAAAAACTTATATCACGAAGTTTGTCTCTAATAGTTTCTATGTGTTGTTTAGAAATAATATATTTAGCTACTTTGGTGTATTTATATTTCCCTAATGATGTTTTTTTAATAAAATGAAAAACCCAAGGATATTTTAATTTATAGGTTTTATTTGAAATAATTTCTGGAACTTCTGGAAGCTTTTTAACTCCTAAAAAATTGAAGCATTCATTAAGAGTTTTAATTCGATGAGATTTTAAAGAGTCTAATGTGATAATTTTAATGTTTTTCCTATCAAAATTTCCAAAAAAAGGAGTTAGCCATTTTGCATATAGTCCAAAATGATAATAATAATCAGGGTAATATTTATAGGGTTTAAAAGAGCGATTAATATCTGTTTCAATCGCATTTTTAAAATTTGATTTCTCTAATCCTAATCCAATCATCCACCAATAATGTGAAAAGCATCTATCTATTGGGTTTCTTAAAATAAAAATAAATTTCGGATCATTTTTATAATTAGCTTTTACATTAGTGATAAAATTATTATAATACAAATATGATGTTGTCGATTCACCAAAAAAAGCTGCATCTTTATTAGAAAATAGATTTGAATACCATTCTTTTTTTTTGCAATCAAAATTATTAAATTCAAAACTATTCCAATACACAGGCTCTTTGTTCGAGGACATACAAATGTCAGGATGTATGTCTAAAAGTTCATGTAAAGAGGTAGTTCCAGATTTAGCTGCTCCAGGAATAAATAAATTAGGACAAAAATGCTCCATTAAATTGTTGATAAATTCAAAAGTAATAATACTTTTTTGAATAATATTTAATTTTTAGTATTAAGGGTTTTTCCCCAAGTTCCAATATATTTTTTAGCTGATTGAATATAATCGTGTTCTTTTTCAATAAAAACTCTTGCGTTTAGTGAAATTTCATTAATTTTTTCAGGGTTATTGATTAACCATTCTAATTTGTCGGCAATGTATTGAGCATCGGGTAATGCATTTATAGCTACTGTGTCTTCTATTAAATTATAATACTCTAACCACTCGCGTTCTGCTCCAGTAAATACAACTTTTCCTTTTGCCATGGCTTCAAGTGCGTTAAAACCTTGGTCATAACTATAAACTTGATCCATTATAATATGCGAATCATTGTA
>JAGLKH010000335.1 GCA_023141985.1 Flavobacteriaceae bacterium
AGGATATTTAAGTTGAATTTTGTTTAAAGCTTCTTCAATTATAGAGCTTCCTTTTTTTATTGAACTTGTCATATTTATACCATGAAAAATTTTTATTTTATCTTTAATAATTAATGGGATGAACTCAATTTTTTTTACGTTAATAGGATTAGGTACTAATCCTAAATATTTTTTATCCTCTAATAATGGAATATGATAATCAATATCAGCTGCAATAATGCCATTGCAATTATTATAGACAAATGCGTATAAGTTTTTAAATGGTGGTGTAATATATTTTAAAGGAGCTTTAAAAAGGCTTTTTAAAGAATTATCTTTTAAATATGGAGTTAATATGTGGTACTTAAAAGGGTTCTTTTTTAAGAGAAAAGAAATACAATGACAGTCGTCTCCACAAGCTGATAGATATAATGATTTATTCTCTTTCTTTAATTTTGTTATAAAATATTTTTCAATAGGCAAATGCGTTTTAATCGCATTAGAATTGATAAGCTGAACGACATCAAAACCTTTAAACTTTCGCATATGAAACCAATATCTAATGGCTGTTTCTGTATAAGCTAAATCTAGTGTAGTAATTCTGAAAAATCCTTGTCTTAAAAAATTTAAAACTTTATTGTATTTAAAATAAACAGCATCAATATTAATATCGACAGGAAATTTTTTAAAGTAATCACCAGTACCAACTAATAAAACTTCATGCCCTAATGCCAGTAATCCTTCTTTGATGGAGTTATGAAATCTACTGTATTCTCCTATTAATAAGAATCGCATTTACTATATTTGATAAATTTTGATGTAAAAGTATTTAATAAATCTTTAATCGTATAATAAATGCAGAAGATATGTATCATAACTACATCATTGGGGAATGGTGGTGCTGAAAGATTTAGCGCACTTCTTTCTTTCTTATTATCCAATTTGAGATATGATGTGCATATATTATTAACAAAGAATGTTATAGATTATGAATATTCGGGAAAACTTTTCAATTTAGAGCAAGAACTAAAGGGTCATAAAAGTAATTTCAACAAGATATTGATTCTAAATTCATACTTTAACCAAAATAAATTTGATGTAATAATCGACAACAGGGCAAGAAGTGTTTTTTTAAAAGAGTTTATTTTATATAAATATATTTTTCGAGCACCAAAACTTATAACTATTGTTCATAGCTATAATATTGAAAACTATTTTCCTAAAAGAGATTTTTTTGCAAATGTGTTGTATAAGAATATTTACAAAATTGTTGCTGTAAGTAAAAAAATAAAAGATAAAATTGAAGAAAGATTTACCCTTAAAAATGTTGTGCAAATCTTTAACCCCATCGATTTAAATTTTATAGATGATAAAGCGAATCAGCCAATAGAATTTTCTGGAAAGTATATTATTTTTTATGGTAGGATTGAGGAAAAACCTAAAAACTTCACATTATTAATTGATGGATATAAAAAATCTAACTTAATAGAAAAAGGAGTACAATTATTGATTTTAGGAAGCGGAAAAGATTTGCAAGCTATTAAAAAAAAGGTCATTGATTTATCTTTGTCTAAAAACATAATTTTTATGCCCTATACATCTAATCCCTATCCTTATGTTAAAAAAGCACTATTTACTGTTTTGACAAGTAGATATGAAGGTTTTCCAATGGTTTTGATTGAATCTTTAGCCTGCGGAACACCAGTACTTTCTGTTGATTGTAATTCTGGGCCAAATGAAATTATAAAAAACAGACAAAATGGATTACTAATTGAGAATCATAGTGTAACTGCATTGGCAAATGCTTTGAATGAATTAGTAGAGGATAAAAAATTATATTTATATTGTAAGCAAAATGCACAAGATAGTATCAAGCATTTGGAAGTAAATAAAATAGCTTTGCAATGGAAAAAATTAATAGATGAAGACGTTGTCGGGAATTAAAATTTTAGATATCCCTAAAATATCAGATCCAAGAGGTAATCTGGCAGTCATTGAAAAAGATGTTATTCCGTTTAAAATAAAACGAGTATATTATTTATATGATGTGCCTAGTGATGCATATCGTGGAGGTCATGTGCATAAGAATCAGTTGGCATTTTTAATTGCTTTGAGTGGAAGTTTTGATGTGATTTTAGATGATGGAAAAAATAGAAGTAAAATTATGCTTAACAAACCCAATAAAGGATTGCTAATTACAAACGGAATTTGGCGAGAGTTGGATAATTTTTCTTCTGGAGCAGTGTGTTTAGTATTAGCATCAGATGAGTTTGATGAAAATGATTATATTAGAGACTATCAGGAATTCTTACTATTTAAAAGCAGATAAGTATATTTTTTTACTAATAAGATAATGCTGAAAACGCTTTAAAAACTTCAATAAAAATTTTGGAAATTTTAAAAGTATTTTTTGTTTAAAATTTAGATTTTTGTAATCTATCTCCTTTTCAAGTTTTTTATAAAGTTCTATTTCATTATTCATTTTACTTCTTATCGCTACTGCATAGCGATTTACGTCCAGATACGTTTTTAAAGATGGATACAATTGTTCCTCTTTTGAATAACTAGTTATAAAATCATAACGCATATTATTAAATTCATTTTTGGAAAGACTATTGTTTACATAAAGTTTATAGGACATTGTAATGATTGGGTTAAAACTGACTTTAAATTGTAATGCAAATCGAATCCATAAATCTAGATCTTGTGCAGTTTTTAAATCAGTATTAAATTTACCAATACTATTGAATTTTTCTTTAGAAAATCCAACGGCAGAACTCCATGCTATTGGATTAATAATACTTGCTTTGAAATAATCTTTTACGATTACACAATTATTGTTATAATGAAAGTTAAACTTTGCTTTACGACATATGTTTTTTTTGTAAAATACTTCATAATTGTTACAATATAATCCAGCATCCGGAAATAGAATAATTTGCTTTTTTAATTCGAATAAATGATTCTCGTACCATGAATCGTCAGCATCTAATAAAGCAATATATTCTGATTTAGCATATTGGACTCCAACATTTCTAGCAACAGAAACACCTTTATTTTCTTGTTGAACTTTAATAATTTGTGGGTCTTGAAATTGAGAAACTATTTGATAGCTTTCATCAGTACTCCCGTCATCAATTATAATAATTTCAAAATCTTTAAAAGTTTGATTTAGAACGCTTTTCAATGTTTTTTCAATGAAGTCTTCTTTATTATAAAGTGGTATTACTACTGAAAAAAAAGGCATTATATTTTGGTTTTTAAGAGACAAAAATAGCCTAAACGATAGAAATCATACAATAAAATGGAGGGGTATGAAGAATTAAAGTTTCTATATAAAAAAGGCTTAAATATTTTAAAAATCTCAATTACTATTCTATTTAATCTCATTTTTTTTAATAAATAATAATATTTAGATATTCCAATCCGCTTACTTTCGAGTTTATTTTCTTGGATAAGGTAAATCAAGTTCTCAATAGCAAATTCAGTTTTTTTAATAAATGTATCAGCATTATCGTCGGCATTATGTATTACAGGATTCTTAAAACAATGTATAGGTATATTGTTTTCTATTAAAGCATCAAAGAATAGAACATCTTCATACCCATACTTTTTTAGTGATTCGTCAAAAGGGTTCAATTTCAAGACGTCCTTTTTAATTAAGAAGTTTGAAGAACATATAACACGACTATTATTAAAGTTTTGTTCTCTTTTTTTTGTAAAAAGCCAACGCAGTTTATATGGTTTATTAGGAGGTTTGTCTAGGTGAGTCATTCCACCACTTATCACTTTTTGATTATTTATTGTAATGTAATTTTTAATAAAATTATTTTTTTTGGGAAACGTACCCGCATCTATAAATAATAAAGATTCATATTTGGCATCTTTCCCCAATAAATTTCTAATAGCACTTCTTCCAATGTT
>JAGLKH010000336.1 GCA_023141985.1 Flavobacteriaceae bacterium
GAAGATTCAGAACCATCATCATAAGCTAATATTTCAAATCTCAAATTACAATCTAAAGCCTGCCTACGAATTTCTTTAACTAATGGAACAATATTATAATTATATGTTGGGATTAATATTGATAGCATTTCTTTTTACTATTTAATTTTCGATATTAGTTATGGGGTTATTAATGGTCACGTTCTTATAAATACCAAAAACAAAATCGCTTGAATATTTTGTTAAATAATTGTCCTCAAATTCGAATAATTGTTTCAAGATATTTTCTTTTTCATCATTTAACTCAATAAAGTGATGTGCTAAATCCTTAAGAGTAGTCATAAGAATATTGCCTCCATAATTGGCTTCAAATATGGTAGAGTAATGCTTATGAATTGTTGGCATGATGTTATTAGATTCAACACATTCTGATGGGTCAGCTATAATCATTCTTAAGAGCCCAGGACCATAAATTGTATTTTTATATAAATTCAATTTATATCTTTTTCTATATTTTTTAGGTAATATTTTCAAGGACTTGTTAATTGCATTAATTTGATGCCTAGGAAACTGAAGTCTGGTAGCTCCAACAAATTCGTTCATTATCAGTTTTCCGTCTTTTTTTAGGGTCTGCTTTACTTTATGTCCAAGCAATTCATCAAGGTTTTTAAAATGATGTAGCGAGGCATGAAAGAATACTATATCAAAGTAATTTTTTGGAAAAGTATAGTTATTAACATTTTGAACTTCGAAATTAATATTGTTTAAATCTTTTTTAGAAGCTATTGCTTCAGCTTTATTTAAAAGTACTTCAGTAAGATCTAGACATAAAATTTCTTTAAAATTTCCTAGTTCAGCAAATTTTAATTCATGACTACAGATACCACTACCAAGTGATAACATTTTTAATTTTTTAGTAGGATGGAGAAATTTTTTAATAACAAAATCTTCATATTCTAATTGACTATTTCCAGTGATGAGGAAATTCCATCTCTCCTTTACTTTTGGAATATTCCACCAATTTGAAGATTCTATATTTAATTCGTTAAATGCACTTTTAGTACGTTTAATAGTGTTAAGACTAAGTTTTGAAGTTATAAATGAAACTCCTCTTTGGATTAATTTAGCATAAACATCAATTATATCATCGAGGGTAATTATTCTTTTCATTTATTTTATTCTTAAGATTTATAGAGCACATATTTTTATATGCATTAAGCTATATTTTAAATTAAATAGATACTCTTATTTGTTTTATAATAGGCTTATAATTATAGATTATTTTTAATACATGATTTAATTGAATGTAGAACTTGTTTTCTATTTTTCCCAAATCTAATCAATATTTTACATTTATGACTTTAAATTTAAAAATGGTATAGTAATTGTATTTTCAAAATAATGAAACAGTTTTGCCTTTTCATATTATTAATATTATCTCATCTAGTTATGCAAGCACAGAAAGAATTTCATGTGTTTCCAATAAACTGTCATTCTTGAGAGCGCGAAATCTAACTTTTTCTCTGCACAACTTCAAACACTTTATTCTCATCGCATTTAAGCGTTTTACTTGGGTACTTTAAGAGTAAGGCATAATCATGAGTAGCCATTAAAATAGTATGTCCTTTTTTGTTTAATTCTTGTAACACTTTCATAACTTCAATACTTGTTTGCGGATCAATGTTTCCAGTTGGCTCATCAGCAAGAATAAGTTCGGGATCATTTAACAAAGCTCTCGCAATTGCGATACGCTGTTGCTCCCCTCCCGAGAGTTCGTAAGGAAATTTAAAGCCTTTGGTTTTCATGCCAACCTTATCGAGAAGATCTTCAATTCTATCACTAATTTCTTGCTTGTCTTTCCAACCAGTTGCTCTTAAAACAAATTCTAAATTTCCATTTACAGTTCTGTCATTTAGTAATTTGAAATCCTGAAAAACAACACCAAGCTTACGTCTTAAAAATGGAATGTCTTTCTCTTGAAGCGTTTTTAAGTCAAAACCAACAACAGAACCTTCCCCTTCAGTGAGTTCTAAATCACCATAAAGGGTTTTCATAAAACTACTTTT
>JAGLKH010000337.1 GCA_023141985.1 Flavobacteriaceae bacterium
ATAGAACGAAAATTAGGGTTAAGTGCCATGTCGCAAATTGCGATTGATGCGAACTCGTTTTATCCAGCAGAATGGGCAATAAAAAAGGGGTTATATAATAATGTTTATGAAAATACTGAAGAATTAGATGACGCTGTTAAAACATTTGCTGAAGGATTATGTAATTACAACCCAGAAGCCATGGCAGCAATGAAAAGTATATTTTGGAAAGGGACAGAAAATTGGGATACACTATTAACAGAACGTGCAAAAATTAGCGGAAGATTGGTGCTTTCAAAATTTACAAAAGAAACTCTAAAAAAATTCCTGTGAATACAGGAATCTCATAATATGAAATTATGAAATCTGACGACAATAGAACTAATAAATGGGGTCAAAAAATAGGAGAATCGTTGACTAAAAAATATAGACTTGAACGTTCTCGTATTATGTATGTTGAAGATAAATCTGATGGATTAGAAGGAGATGCTCGAATAGGTAGAGTATATTCTTCTAAAACAGGTAAAACTCTTTATTATCGTGGTAGAACTTTTCAAAGTTTAAATGGTTCAGGTTTTAAGTCGAATTATTTTGATATAGAAAATGGTGATGAGTTTTGGATTTCTGGACCTCGAAAAGATAAAAATGATAGACTTTACGGTGGAAATCAAGGCGTAGAAATTGATGAGGATATAAAAGAAGAATATATTAAATTGATAAAAAAATAGTAATAATAAAAGAGATTCCTGCCTTCGCAGGAAAAGGATATGATTTACAGTTTTAAAGGATATATACCGGTAGTTCACGAAAGCAGTTTCGTGCATCCTTTGGCTGCAGTTACTGGAAATGTAATTATAGGTAAAGACTGTTATATAGGTCCTGGAGCTGCTATTCGTGGAGATTGGGGACAAATCATTTTAGAGGATGGTGTAAACGTGCAAGAAAACTGTACAATTCATATGTTTCCTGGGAAATCAATCACTCTAAAAGAGAGTTCACATATTGGACATGGAGCAATAATTCATGGCGCTAACATTGGCTGTAATGTATTGGTTGGAATGAACTCTGTTATCATGGACGAAGCCGAAATTGGTGATGAAAGTATTATAGGAGCGATGTCTTTTGTTAAAGCTGAAACAAAAATTCCAAAGCGAAGTCTGGTTGTTGGAAACCCTGCAAAAGTGATTAAAGAAGTGAGCGATGAAATGATAGATTGGAAATCAAAAGGCACAGAATTATATCAACAATTACCTGCCGATTGCCATGAGAGTTTAAAAGAAGTTGAACCATTAAGAGTAGTTCCAAAGAACATGAAAATTCAAGAAGAGTTTTACGATACCTTGAGAGATTTTATGAAACATCCATAGTTAAAAGTTTGATACACAAGATAATGATTATATGGATGTTCCATGAGACCATTAAAAAGCAATAAATATGAACACATGAAAAAGTAAGTATTAAAAACTAACAAACATTAGTTAATTTATTTCCTGCGTAGGCAGGAATCTTGGGATTTGAAAGAAAAAACATGAAACATCCATAACTAAAAGTTTGATACCTAAGGTAATGATTATATGGATGTTCCATGTGTCCGTTAAAAAACAATAAATATAAACACATGAAATTTTGGTATGTCTATATAATGTCAAATAAACCAAATGGAGTAATTTACATTGGAGTTACAGATGACATAGAAGAAAGAATTAAAGAGCATAAATTGAAAATGAACCCAAATTCTTTTTCGGCGAGGTATAACTGTGATAAGTTAATATACTTTGAGGAGTTTGATAGAAATAAAGAAGCAATGATTAGAGAAAAACGGTTTAAAAAATGGAAAAGAGATTGGAAAATAAAATTAATAGAAGAGATGAATCCAAGTTGGATGGATTTGAGTTTAAATTGGAATTTAGACAATAGAAAATTTAAAAATGAAAGAGAATAAGATTCCTGCCTACGCAGGAAATTACGAGTTTAAAATGCCCAAGTTGGGCGAGAGTATAACAGAAGCAGCCATAATTACATGGTTTAAAAATGTTGGAGATACCATTGAAGAAGACGAAATGTTTCTTGAAGTTGCTACAGATAAAGTAGATTCCGAAGTACCTTCAACAGTTTCTGGTATTGTTGAAGAGCTGTTATACAAATCTAATGACGTTATAAAAATAGGTGAAGTCATTGCCATTATTAAAACAGATAGTAGAACTTCAACGTCAAAATCGAAAAAGAATGTCACTTCGAGCGTAGTCGAGAAGTCTCAAAAAGTGAAGCCAGAAGCACAAAAAACAACTAAGCGACCAAAACAATTAGCTGTTGCTAGTCAAAATAACAACACATTCTTCTCACCTTTAATTATAAGCATAGCAAAAGAACAACATATCAGTTTTGAAGAGTTAGCAAGAATTCCTGTAACAGGTAAAAAAGGACGTTTAAGAAAGAGCGACTTGTTTCAATACATCAAAGATGGAAGACCATATAAATTTGTACAAACTATAGCTTCGCAAGATCCAACAGCCTATAGGATACCTCAATTAAAATTCGATTTAGGCAAAGGGAAAATTGTAGAGATGGATAGAATGCGTAAGATGATTGCAGATCATATGGTGTATTCAAAGCATACATCTCCACATGTTACTGCTTATGTTGAAGCCGATTTAACAGATTTAGTTAATTGGCGAAACATAAATAAAACTGCTTTTCAAGAAAAATATGGCGAGAAGCTCACTTTTACACCACTTTTTGTAGAAGCAGTCGCAAAAGCTGTAAAAGATTTCCCAATGATTAATGCATCAGTTGATGGAGATAAAATTATTGTAAAATCAGCTATTAATATAGGAATGGCAACGGCATTACCAAGTGGTAATTTAATAGTACCTGTGGTTAAAAATGCAGATAAAAAGAATTTAAAGCAGTTAGCCATAGAAATTAATACTTTAGTTTCTAAAGCAAGAGAAAATAAATTGTCAGGAGATGATATTAAAGGAGGAACATTTACAATTTCAAATGTAGGAACTTTTGGAAGTTTGATGGGCACACCAATAATCAATCAACCCGAAGTCGCTATTTTAGCAATGGGAATTATAAAAAAACGACCTGAAGTAATTACAATAGAAAAAGGGGATGAGATAGCTATAAGAAGCATGATGTACTTATCTTTGTCTTTCGATCATCGTGCTGTTGATGGCCATTTGGGAGGCTCATTTTTACGTCGTGTAGCAGATTATTTAGAACAATTTGATATAAATAGAAAAATATAAAAAACATGTCATTCCTGCGTCAGCGTGCCGCTGAAGCTTTGCCTACATCGCTGAAGTAGAAAAGCTACGAAGGCTGAAAGCGGAGGCGCAAGGCAGACAAACCTTTAGGTTCAGCGTAGTTAATCCATAAAAAAAAACAAAAATATGTCATATAACATCAAAGTAACTAAAATTGAAAAATCTAAAGTAGACGAATTAGATTTTAATAATATTCCATTAGGAAAAACCTTTACAGATCACATGTTTATTTGCGATTATGATAATGGAAAATGGACAAATCCACGAATTGAACCATTGCATGATATTCCAACTCATCCAGCTGCAATGGCTTTACATTATGGACAAGCCATTTTTGAAGGCATGAAGGCAACGATTGATACAGAAGGGACACCAATGTTGTTTAGGCCAAAAAAGAACGCAGCACGTTTAAATTTTAGTGCTGACAGAATGGGGATGCCTCACTTCCCTGAAGATTTATTTATTGAAGGATTAAAACAATTAGTAGCATTAGATAAAAACTGGATTCCACCGCAAGAAGGAAGTGCTTTATATTTAAGACCATTCATGTACGCCGACGAACATTTTATAGGTATGCGGGCAGCAACACATTATAAATTTATTATTATAGCATCACCATCAGGCCCTTACTTTAGTAAACCTATTAAACTCTTTGCAGAAACTAAATATATAAGAGCAGTAGAAGGAGGTACAGGAGAAGCAAAAGCAGCAGGAAACTATGCAGCAGCAATAAAACCAACAGAGATTGCTAAAGCTAAAGGTTACGATCAGGTGTTGTGGCTCGACGCACATAATTTCAATTATATACAAGAAGCCGGAACCATGAATCTTTTCTTTAAGATTAATAGAGAAATTATTACACCAAGTTTAGATGGAGCCATTTTAAGTGGGATTACTCGAATGAGTGTTATAGACTTATTAAAAGATAAATGTTACAAAGTTACAGAGCGTCCAATTGCTATAGATGAAATTATAGAAGCGTATAATAATGGAACCTTAGAAGAGGCTTTTGGCACTGGAACAGCTGTTAGTATTGCTATGATAGAAGAAATTAGATTCAAGGATATTACAATTCATATTTCAGATGAAAATCCTGTAGGACAAATGATTTCAGATACTCTAAATGGAATACGATCAGGAAACCTAGAAGATAAGCATCATTGGATGGTTAAAATTGAAAGAGAATTAGACGTTACCCTCTAAAACCTTTTGTATAAGAGGGTCAGGCTTTTCGCTATATCTTTCTCGTGCTGAATTTATTTCAGCATCTCAAAAGGATGTCGCTTCAATCCTTAACGCTGAAATTCCCACGAAAGTGGGAAACTTATAAATAGAAAACTTAAATCCATAATAGATCTGACAGATTTTTATAACCTGTCAGGTTTAATGAAGAAAAACATGAGTTAATTAGTGGCTAAAAAAATAAACAAAGACATCCTTAAAAAAGCATTTTCAAATCTTTGTACTGCCAAAGCAATGACCGATTTATATGAAGCTAATTTTAAATTAGTTTCAAAATATGTGCATGCCACATCAAGAGGTCACGAAGCAGTACAGATAGCATTAGGCTTGCAACTTTTACCCCAGGATTATGCCTTTCCGTATTATCGTGATGATGCCATGCTGTTAGCATTTGGTTTAAAACCATACGATTTAATGTTGCAACTTTTAGCGAAAAGGGATGATCCTTTTTCTGGAGGTAGAACATATTATTGTCATCCAAGTCTTAAGGATGATGATAAGCCTAAAATCCCACATCAGTCTTCGGCAACAGGAATGCAAGCTATTCCAGCAACTGGAGTTGCCATGGGAATGCAGTATATCGAACAAGTTTCCTGCGAAGGCAGGAATCTCATTAATAGAAAAGAAAAAGCTAATGTTATTAAAGATGCTGAGAAGAGTGAATTAACAGAAAATAATTCGTTTTCAAGATTAGCAGATTCCCACTTTCGTGGGAAGTTACCAATAACAATTTGTTCTTTAGGAGATGCAGCAATAACAGAAGGCGAGATTGCCGAAGCTTTTCAAATGGCAGCTTTAAAGCAAATGCCAATTCTATATTTAGTGCAAGATAATGGCTGGGATATTTCTGCCAAAGCAGAAGAAATAAGGGCGCAAAATGCGTTTGAATATGCTCAAGGTTTCAAAGGATTAGAAGCTATTTCTATTGATGGAGCTAATTTTATAGAGAGTTACCAAGCAATCGAAAAAGTAATTAAAATTATTCGGACAGAACGCCGTCCGTTTTTAATACACGCAAAAGTGCCTTTATTAAATCATCATACATCTGGAGTTCGGATGGAGTGGTATCGTGATGATTTAGAAGAAGCACATTCTCGAGATCCTTATCCAATATTAAAACAGCAATTATTAGATAATGGGTTTACTAAAGAGGAGATAAACGAGATAGAGACCTCTGCCTGCACAGAGGTGGAAAGGGATTTCCAAAAAGCACTACAAGCCGAAGACCCAAAACCAGAAGATTTATTTACACACGATTTTGAACCTACTCCAATTACCGAAGAAGTAGGAGAACGGACACCAGAAGGAAGTGATAAAGTAGTGATGGTAGACTGTGCGTTGTTTGCCATTGAAGAATTGATGAGTAAACACAAAGAGTGCTTGGTTTATGGACAAGACGTAGGTAGACGATTGGGAGGTGTGTTTCGAGAGGCAGCAACATTAGCAGAAAAATTTGGAGATGATCGCGTATTTAACACACCAATACAAGAAGCGTTTATTGTAGGGTCTACTGTTGGGATGAGTGCTGTTGGACTAAAACCAATTGTTGAGGTTCAGTTTGCCGATTATATTTGGCCGGGATTGAATCAATTATTTACCGAAGTAAGTAGAAGTTGTTATCTTTCTAATGGGAAATGGCCAGTTAGCATGATTCTTCGTGTGCCAATTGGCGCTTATGGAAGTGGAGGGCCTTATCATTCGTCATCTATTGAATGTGCTTTGACTAATATAAGAGGAATTAAAATTGCCTATCCAAGTAATGGAGCCGATTTAAAAGGATTGTTAAAAGCCGCTTATTACGACCCAAATCCAGTGGTGATTTTAGAACATAAAGGTTTGTACTGGAGCAAAGTCCCAGGTACTCATGGAGCTACATCGGTTGAGCCTGCCGCGGATTATATGTTACCTTTTGGAAAAGCTTGGGTATTACAAGAGATTTGGCCACAAGAAGAAAAGGAAACAATCTCTATTATTACCTATGGAATGGGAATACATTGGGCAATGAATGCAAGTGAAGAATTAAATATGCAAGATCAAATTGAAGTCATTGATCTTCGAACGCTTTATCCTCTTGATAAAGATACCATTGTTAATTCCGTTAAAAAAACCAGGAAGTGTTTAGTTGTGACTGAGGAGCCAACAAATAATAGCTTTGCAAGAGCCTTAGCTGGAAAAATACAAGAAGTATGTTTTGAATCTTTAGATGCTCCTGTAATGACCATTGGAAGTGAAAGTATGCCAGCCATTCCTTTAAATAGCATTTTGGAAGAAACTATGATTCCTTCAACTAAAAAAGTAAAAACCAAAATTAAGGAGTTGCTAAACTATTAAACTTTCTTACTTTAGATGTTCTATTACCATTAGAAATGAGAGCAGCAGTTTTTGAAACCTTTCAAGGCGAAATCACAATTCAAAATATAAAAGACCCAACACCTAAGAGTGATGGTGTTATTGTAAAAGTAAATGCTACTGGATTGTGCAGAAGCGACTGGCATGGTTGGATGGGTCACGATACTGATATTGAATTACCACATATACCTGGTCACGAATTAGCTGGAACAATTGAAACTATAGGGAAAGACGTAAAACACTTCAAAATTGGAGATAGGGTCACTGTCCCTTTTGTTAGTGGTTGTGGCACATGTGGAGAATGTAAATCTGGAAATCATCAAGTATGCGATCATCAATCTCAGCCTGGATTCACACATTGGGGTTCTTTTGCGGAGTATGTAGCTCTGGATCATGCTGATACTAATTTGGTAAAGCTTCCCGAAGATATAGATGATGTTACAGCTGCAACTCTAGGATGCCGATTTATAACATCTTTTAGAGCCATTGTTGCACAAGGAAAAGTTTCTGAAGGACAACATGTTACTATACATGGTTGTGGTGGTGTTGGATTGTCGGCTATAATGATTGCTAATGCTTTAGGAGCACAAGTCACTGCTATTGATATTAACGAGGATACCCTGTCTTTGGCTAAACAATTAGGTGCAACTTCGGTTATTAATGCTTCGAATAATTCTAATGTTGTAGATGTTATTAAAGACATTACTAAAGGTGGTGCTCATGTTTCTATGGATGCTCTTGGAAGCGCTTTAACCTGTTTTAATTCGATATCTGGATTACGAAAACGAGGAAAACATATTCAAGTGGGTTTAATGACAGGAGATCATAAACATCCAAAAGTTCCAATGGATAAAATACTTGCTAATGAGTTAGAAATTATCGGAAGTCATGGTATGCAAGCATATAAATATCCTGAAATGTTGAAAATGATTAGAGATGGAAAGCTTCATCCTGAAAAACTTATAGAGCGAACTATTAGCTTGGAAGAAGCAATAATAGCTTTACCAAATATGAATAATTTTGAAAATAAGGGCGTTTTAGTGGTTAATTCATTTTAAGCTTCCAAATAAAATCTAAAATTAATGAAGAATTATATATATGTAATAGTACTTGCTTTACTATTCTTGAATTGCAAAGAGGAGCAAAAAGTAACTTATGATTTAGTATTAGAAAATGGCAATGTTATTGATATTGTTTCAGGAGCAATTGAAAAACAAAACATTTATATTTCTGATGGTAGAATTGTAAAATTAGAAGCTTCAGGT
>JAGLKH010000338.1 GCA_023141985.1 Flavobacteriaceae bacterium
GGATTTTGGGATAACCATATGCATTTTAGAGGAGGGGATAGCCTAATAGCCGCTAATAAAAATTTTCTTAAACTATTTATAGCCAATGGAATTACTACGGTGCGTGATGCAGGAGGAGATTTAACACCTTCGGTTTTGGAATGGAAGACACAAATTGCTGCTGGAAATTTGGTTGGGCCTACCATATTTACTTCAGGATCTAAAATAGATGGGCCCAATGCCACTTGGGCAGGATCTCTGGTTGTTGAAAACGAGAATGATATTAGAAAAGCATTGGACTCTCTTCAAAAAATAAATGTGGATTTCGTGAAATTATATGATAGCAGAATTTCTGGAGATATTTATCTGAAAACTATTTCTGAAGCCACAAAAAGAGGTTTGATAACTTCTGGACATATGCCGTTTACTGTTGAATTGGAGCAAACGCTTGAGTCTGGAATAGGCGCGATTGAACATTTATATTACATCTTAAAAGGTTGTTCATCCCAGGAAAAAGCAATTACTCAATCTATAATAAACAATGAATTTGGATTTTGGGAATCTATGGAGAAACTTGTTGCTTCATATCAAGATTCGACAGCTCAAAAAACATTTGCTTCCTTAAAAGATAATAACACATATGTGGTTCCAACACTTCATATTGGTGATGTATTAAGCTATTTGGATGAAGTGAATCATGATAATGACACCTACTTAAAGATTATAGATCAAGGTATTGTAAAAACTTATGAAGGAAGAATTAATCGCTCTTTAAATGCTTCTGAAAAATCTAAGAGTAACCGTAAAGCACTTAATACTTTTTTTAAAAAATTGACAAAGTCACTACATAATGCAGATGTAAAGTTATTGGCAGGATCTGATAGCGGTGCTTTTAACTCCTATACATATCCAGGTGTTTCTTTACATAAAGAATTGCAAGCAATGGTTGCTACTGGTATATCGCCATTGGAAGCTATACAAACTTCGGCATATAATGGTGCCAGTTTTCTTAAAAAAGAAAGTGATTATGGAACTATTACAATCGGAAAAATTGCAGACTTAGTATTGCTTAATGATAATCCTTTAGATGATATTAAAAACAGTCGAAAAATTAATAAAGTTATAAAAGGCAATCAAGTCTTTGATCCTGAAATAATTGCAATTGAAATGGATTGTTTAGAATGTATCATACACCAATAAACATTTTTTTATTTAAAGGGTCTTTTTTGAATCGATAGAGGCACTCGAAACCATGTACTGTTGATTACAAATCAGATGCTATAGTTATTTGAGTTTCACGGGAGTTTCCATAGTAAATATAAGTCTGAAAATATTTTCTGCAAATAGATTTAGAAGAGCTTTTTTCTAATATTCTTCCAACGTAGTTTACGAATAAATTGACCTTGATCTTCTGTGATAATGAAAACAACTTTTTCTTTTGAAGCTTTTAAATAACCAGAAATATAATCTTTAAACAGTGTAAAGCTTTTCTTTTTGTAAGCGAGTTTTAAGGAAGCAATAAAGGCTAAAATAAATCCGTAACGTAGTTTGTATAAAGCTTCACCTTGGAGATGTTTTGAACCTTTTCCATAATTAGTCCCGGTTGGCTTTAGATGTTTTACATGTAAGGAATCATCGGTTTTAAAGTTCCAACCATAATATTGTGCTAAAAGTTCATCAATAGTATCCCAACCCATAGAACGTTTTAATTTGCCAATGCTTAGAAAGCAATCTTTTCTATAGGCTTTAAGTGCACCTCTAATATGTTTCTTTGCCGTTAAATCTTCTAAAATCCAGTTACCATTTTTATGTATATAACACTGTCCAGCGACCATTCCTAATTTATCATCAGAATTAAAATGACCGACCAATGTTTCTAAATAGTGTTCAGGAAAAATAAGATCTGCATCATATTTACAAATCACATCGTAATTATCGTCAAGTGTTTCAAATCCTTTATAAAAAGCATTAATGATTTTTGTTCCCGGTAAATGCTCATTATTAGAATTAGAATTAACTAAAGTTATCCAGGAATATTTTGCAGTATAGGTTTCAACAATTTGTTGTGTGTTATCAGTAGAATTGTCATTTACAACGACAATTTTTTTTGGTAAAAGCGTTTGATTGACCAACGAATCTAGTGTAAGAGCGATTGATTCTTCTTCGTTATGTGCTGGTATGACAATGTAAATGTTCATTGTTGAAATTTCAATATAAAAAAATCAAATTCCAATTTTTAACTAAAATATTTTTTGGAGTTTGGTGCTTGAGAATAGCTATTTGATAGTTTTTTCGGCATAAACGATGTAATATCTTGGTGTAAACCATCTTAAAATAGGACGTAACCCAATTCTTTTAGTTGGATTAGTCCATTTTTTTCTTGCTTTTATCTGCCATCCAGATTTTTCTAAAAGCCAATCAAACTGCCAATCTTCAAATTCATGGTAATGTCTATCTCGCATATCAGTTTTACTTCTATAAGCTGGCGCAAACCATAATTTTAAAGGAACACTTGCAACGAGTTTGTTTGCTTCTATTTCTTTTAAAACAGTAAATGGTGAGAGTAGGTGCTCAAAAATTTCAAATGCAGTAATTACATCTGCATTAGAATTTGTTATTGAAGACGTATCTAAATCTAAATCCTCACCTGTTGTGTTAGTAACTTTATATCCCTCTTCTTTCATTACTTTAGTAAATGGATTTTCAACACCCAAATCTAAAATCGAAGATGATTCAGAAATATATTTTTTTAGAAATTCTAAAGTATGTTTATATCTTTTGTGAGGAAATTTACCTTCGTACATAATATTTCCCACGAGAGAGGGAATCGTTTTAAAGTTAGTTTTGTTTTTCTTTGCGAAAGCGGAAATATTTTTAATTAGAACGCCTTTATTAATATTTGTAAACAAATGCGTTGATATGCATCCCGCCACCAACACTCGCAAAAATAATAACATCACCTTTGTTAATCGAATGATTTTCTAATTTATTATTTTTTATTAAATCAAATAATGTAGGAACTGTTGCCACCGAACTATTCCCAAGCTTATGAATGCTCATAGGCATGATATGTTCTGGAGTGGGTGTATTGTATAGCTTATAAAAACGTTTTATAATAGCTTCGTCCATTTTTTCGTTGGCCTGATGTATTAAAATTTTCTTTACATCTTTAATACCATAACCACTTTTATCAAGACAAGCCTTCATAGCTACAGGAACATGGTTTAATGCAAATTCATAGATTTTGCGACCATGCATTTTTAAATATCGTGTATCACTATATAAGTCTTGTTTATTAGAGTTTCCAAAGTACAGGTAATAGGCTTCATCATAGGTGTATGATTCAGTCACATGAGCTAATATTCCACCTTCTTCATCAGTAGCCTCAATAACTGTAGCTCCAGCACCATCGGAATAAATCATAGAATCTCTATCGTGTTTATCAACAACTCTTGATAATGTTTCGGTTCCAATAACTAAACATTTAGTTGCCATTCCAGCTTTAATAAAGGCCTGTGCCTGAATAACACCTTCAATCCAACCGGGACAACCAAATAATATATCGTAAGCGACACACTTTGGGTTTTTTATTCTTAAACTATGTTTAACTCGAGAAGCTAAACATGGCAGCAAATCACTTTGAATAGTATTTGGTTTTACATCACCAAAGTTATGTGCAACAATGATATAATCAAGTTCTTCAGGATCGATATTAGCATCATTGATGGCTTTTTCGGCTGCAAAAGCACCTAAATCTGATGATGTCAAATGTGGCTCAGCATAACGACGTTCAACAATACCAGTTATAGATTTAAACTTTTCTATTATAACCTCATTAGAGTTCTTAATAGAAGTGCCATCAGTATTTAAAAATTCGTGTTGGCAGAAGTCTTCGTTTTTCTCTATAGTATCAGGTATATAGCTACCTACTCCAGTTATTTTAATATTCATATTAAGAAATTTTGTATTTAAAAATTACAAGGCACAAATATAATATCATATAATAAAAACTAATTATTGTTTTAAATTATTTTACGATGTTCAAAGGCAAAATCAGGCCTCTATAAAATCTTCAATAGGCGTACAGGTACATATTAAATTTCTATCGCCATAGGCATCATCAACACGTCTAACACTTGGCCAGAATTTGTTGTTCTTTACGTATTCTAATGGAAAAGCTGCTGTTTCACGAGTATATGGAAAAT
Source organism: Flavobacteriaceae bacterium (assembly GCA_023141985.1). Taxonomy (GTDB): domain Bacteria; phylum Bacteroidota; class Bacteroidia; order Flavobacteriales; family Flavobacteriaceae; genus PRS1. The sequence goes on from JAGLKH010000338.1 coordinate 4,185, forward strand.
CCCATTCGTTAGCTGTAACCATTGCTAAAGTATGAGGTGAATTTTTAAGTACATTATTAGGTTCTTCACTTGTTGCGTTTTCAATTTCTTTTCTGATTGAAATCATTGCGTCACAAAAACGGTCTAATTCGGCTTTGTTTTCACTTTCTGTAGGCTCAATCATTAAAGTTCCGGCAACGGGAAAAGAAACTGTTGGTGCATGAAAACCATAGTCCATTAAACGTTTTGCAATATCTGTAACTTCTATACCATTTGCTTTGAAAGGTCTGCAATCTACAATCATTTCATGAGCAGCACGACCTTGTTCTCCAGAATATAGAGTTTCAAAACTACCTTGTAAGCGTTCCTTAATATAATTAGCATTTAAGATGGCAATTTTTGTGGATTGGGTTAAACCTTCAGCACCAAGCATACATATATAAGCATAAGAAATTAAACAAACTAAAGCTGAACCATAAGGCGCGCCAGAAATAGCTGTAATGGCACTTTCTCCTCCTGTTTTAACGACTGGGTTACCCGGAAGAAAAGGCACCAATTGTTCTGCAACACAAATTGGACCAACACCCGGACCCCCTCCACCATGGGGAATTGCAAATGTTTTGTGTAAGTTTAGATGGCAAACATCTGCACCAATAT
>JAGLKH010000339.1 GCA_023141985.1 Flavobacteriaceae bacterium
GTAAAAGCAAATATAACGACATCAAGCCATATACTACGTTTGCTTTTTTTATAATCAAAAAAGGTAATTATTAGAATAAGTAAACCAATAACACCAAAAACAAATAGTGGACTTGTAATAAAATTATTAGACTTAGGTTTATTAATACTTTCGAATATAACATGTGTTTGCTTTACCAAACTTTCAGAGGTATTAACTGTAGCATTTTCAAAGAATAAATAAATATACTTGGGCAAAAACATATGTTCTTCTGCAGTTGCTTTTTTGTCTATAACCGAGCCTAAAGCAATATCAATACCAAAACCACCCCAGGAATTTTTATCTACATGGTCAGAAATTAAGTGTCTAAAAGTTTCCTGTTCAAATCCTTTGGGTTCATTAAAACTTATATTTTCTTTTAAAATAATTGGAATGACATCTTTTATTTTTGTTGCGCAATTATCATAGAAAAAATCATATAGATAATATTGGTTTTCAGGTTTATAATTATTTAGTAAAAAATCAAATAGTTGCTGTTTATGGTCTTGGGATAAATTTAAAACCTGCTCTTTTATGCTTCTATTTTGCAAAATATAGCTTTCTAAAAAATCTTCATAATAGTTTAAACCTATTTTATAGTAAAGTTTGCCTCTCGCAAATTTTGTGTAAAAGTTTGGCGTGTCAAAATCATAAACACCATAGTTAAAAACTAAATCTATATGAAAAATTCTATCCTTAATTCTAAATCCGTTATGTCCAAAAGCATCGTTTAAAGATGTGCCGGGATCTATTGTAAGCACACTAATTTCGGCTTCGTCAGATAGTTTTTGCTGTTGTGCTTTTATTTCAAAAGCAAGAAAGGATAATATAATTAAGAGTAATATTTTTTTGCGCATACTAAAATTATTAGCTTTATAGTGTATAGATGGAAACACAGCAAAATTAAATTTGTTTCTTTTTACACTATTTTAAATTATTTTTTATCGATTGATGCAAAAGCATCTACTCAAAAAAAGAAACTTAAAATCCTATCAAAAATAGTACAAATTATAAAAATAGTCTGTTTTCATACATACACTATCTAAAAACACTAAGATCTAACTTTAAAGAAAACACATTAGAATATAATGCCGCACTTTGGTCACCAATATCTGTAAATGCATAATCAATTTGAATACCATTATATTTAAAACCAACACCAAAATTAGGCTGAAAAGTTAAATTTTCGCTATTATCAATTTGTAATTCATTTTGAAAATTACCAACTCCGGCACGAAGAAAAACAAGATCGGTATATCCGAATTCAAACCCAAGAGCCGGATTAATACTCGCAAATGATGTTGAAATAATATCATTGTTTTCAGCAAATCTCACATTAAGGTCAAATTCGGTTCTTAAAGAATAATCATAGTTAAATACAAATGATTTAGAAATTCCTATTTGTAATTTAGGAAGGGTTAATTCAGTTCCTTCAGGAACTTCTTGATTTTGTCCATCTATGGCGTTTTGTATGTCTGCAAGTTTGTCTTTATCAATGGACCATGCGTTAAATGTTGTTGTAATATCTCTTATCATAACACCAAATTTCCAACTATTTCCACCTTGAAACTGAATTCCGAGATCTAAACCAAAACCCCAGGACGAGGCAAAATCACCTATAATACGTCTAATCACTTTCGCATTTACACCATAATTTAATCCTTGTGCTGGTAATTTTCGGGCATAAGAAAAGGTAACTCCATAGTCGACAGCCGAAAATAAATTTATTCTATCGTAATTAATATTTCCTTGATCATCAATAAGTTGTGTAGTATCAAGGATGTCATCAACACCAAATCTAATAATAGAAATGCCAATGGCACTTCTGTTATCAATAGGCATAGCAAAAGCCGCATAATTGTAATTGGCAATATTGGCAAAATAGCTTGAGTGCATTAAGGCAAGTTGGTTGTCTTCGAGATGGACTAAACCGGCAGGATTCCAATATCCGGAATTAACATCTGCACTGTGCGCAACTATAGCGTTACTCATACCTAAAGCAGCAGCATCAACACCAATATTCATAAATTCGTTGGAATACTT
>JAGLKH010000034.1 GCA_023141985.1 Flavobacteriaceae bacterium
CCTTTCATTGTTTTACCAAAAGCCTTGAAACCCGTTCTTAGTCGTCCACCAATTAATTTTGGTAATAAGGAATGTAAAGGAGCCGATTTTAATCCTGGTTGGTAGGAGGTAGCATTCAAATTGTTTGATAATCTCCCTTCTACAAAATCAGTTAAGCGTTGTGCCGGAGCTGTTTGATTTCTCCTACCAGAGGTAAAGGCTAATCGCTCTAAATCCTTCTGATATTCTAATCCTTTTAAAACTCCAAACTGCTCATATTTTGGTAAATCTTTATCGACATTAATTTCTACCACAATTCCAGAATTAGCAAACGGATTATTTCGTTTGGATGGCGACATTCCATTAACAACGACCTCGCCATTTGCTGTTGCTGCAGGCACTATAAATCCGCCAGGACACATACAAAAGGAATAAACACCTCTACCGTTTACTTGCTGTACCAAACTATAAGCTGCTGCCGGTAATAATTCATTACGCTCTCCACTACAATGGTACTGTATAGAATCTATGATGTGCTGCGGATGCTCAACACGAACTCCCATAGCAAAGGATTTTGCTTTTAGAGCAATGTTTTTTTTATGAAGCAAATAGAAAATATCTCTTGCCGAATGTCCAGTAGCCAGGATAACACGCTCAACAGGTATTTCTATATTGTTTTGTAATTGAATGGCTTTTATTTTGTGGTCTTTTATAATGAGATCAATCACTCTACTTTCAAAATGAATTTCACCGCCATATTTTAAAATGGTTTCTCGAATATTCTGAACCACTTTGGGTAACTTATTCGTACCAATATGTGGATGAGCATCAATCAATATTTGTTGGGTTGCGCCATGAAATACCAGGTTTTCAAAAATGCGACGCACATCACCACGTTTTAAACTACGCGTATATAATTTTCCGTCAGAAAATGTGCCTGCACCACCTTCGCCAAAGCAATAATTAGAGTCTTCGTTAACATAATGCTCCTGGTTTATGGCTTTTATATCTCGCCGTCTGTCCTGTACTTTTTTTCCGCGTTCTAACACAATGGGTTTGTATCCTAATTCAATGCATCGTAATGCAGCGTACATACCAGCAGGTCCAAAACCTATAATATGAATAGCTTTGGCACTGGAAACATCTTTATAGTTGAATGCATATGTTGGTGATTCCGGCATTTGCTCTTTAATGTAAACAGCTACTTTATAATTGAATATAATTACCGCTTTTCGGGCGTCTATAGATTTACGAAGCAGCTTAATACCTGTAATGTCTTTTGGATTGATATGGAGCAACTTCGCAGATTTTTTTATTAGAATATCGTCTTGCTTTTCTTCTTGAAGCGTAACACGAAGCTGAATTTCTTTTATCATACTGCGAAAATACTCAAATTTGAAATAAGAGCTTAAAAAGAATTTTGGAGTTTCGTTTAATGGTTTAAATATAGTGCGTTTGGCATTTTAACACTCCAATTTTTCTATTTACTACTATGATTATTTGTAGCTATTATTTAAATTCGTTCTATCAGTTCATTTTTTAGCCACTCAAATGCAGCTTCTTGATTGTATTCTATACCTGATCTTAATAAAGCTTCCATATCGCCTGTAAAATCAGGATTGTTTTCTTTTTCTTCTATGTTCATCAAAAACTCCTTTTTACTCGGAGGTCTTTTTCCTGTTGCAAAGGATGTATATTCCTTAAAGCACTTTATGATTTGGTCAGCATCTAATTCCATGCTTAATTTGGAATAATCTAAATCAAATAAATCTCGTCCTTTACTTCGCTGGTATAAAGCTCTCAGTTTAGTACCAAGTAACTCATTTATACTATATGTTCTAATCTTTGCACTTCCAGTGAACCAATCACTTTTTACTTCAAATGGAAAATTTACCCAATCCAATACATTGAAATGTTCTTTGCAATTAATTTCTAATTTTAATCGCAATCGAATTTCTTCATACTCAGATGTAAAACGATATAATGCCTTTGCTCCGTGGCCTTTTACCTGTGTTTTTCTCGGTTCTTCAAAAAAGGTGATAACTTCTTTGATACGTTTCATTATTGGTTTAATTGGCCCAGCTTTAATTTGAACTAAATCAATATCTTCAGAATATCTTGGAGCAGGATTTAAATATAGTTTATGTAAGGCTGTTCCTCCTCTAAAAGCCAAGTTTTCTCGTAGAAAATCGTCCGAGAAAATTTCCACCAATGCACGACTAATAACCAAATCTTGTTCTACCTGATAGAATTGTTTCCATGGAGCATGTTCTTGCCATTTTGCTATATATGGCCTAGGAATCATAAATCGCTTTCTAGTTTAATGTTCACGTCAACTTTCCATATGTTATTAACAGCACCAGCTTTTTGCTTAGTCTTTGGGCTAAGTAATACAGGGAAATACTTTGATTGTTGCAGGTATTCCATTACCTGTTTACTTAGGTTTTTATCAACTTGAAGTTCTTCGAGTAAAAAACCAAATCTTTGTAACGTACTTTTATGCGGATACCAAGTGAGTAGTTCTGCTATATCATTTTGGTCTATTTCTTCTGATAATTCTTCTAGAATTGCCAACATTCTATTCAGTCCACCTAATTTAGTTTGATGATGTATTAAATCTACTGCTGTAAGTGCAGGACTTGATATTTTGAATATTCCGGCATCTGATTTTTTCTCCAAAATATTTTTATTCGACCAGTTGGATGTCGTGAAAAATCTAATGTTTAAATCATTTTTTTCAATGTCATTCAACTTTGGTTTTTCTATCATTACATATTCTCTTTGGGCTTGCTGATGACTAGCTCCATGAAATTTGGCAGCGGAGTAAAATCCTAAATAATAGTTGCGGTTAAGGCTCTTAAAAAGTTTATCAATGTACAATTGAATGGGTAATTGTCCTTGTTTGGAATACCTTGGCGGAATAATCAGATAAAATCCCTTTCTGAGGTTTACAATTTCTTTTTTATCAATCAGTCTGGCAAGTTCAAATTTTAGTGACGTACCTTTTCCATCAGTATGTTGAGTAATTTCTTCAAGAGAGAAGGAATAATTCTCAATGGATAATAAATGTTTGATAAACTCTTTAGCGTTCACTTTAGTAAAATTTTGATAAAGGTAGTGAAAAATGCTACTTATCTCGAATTATTACTAACATTTCTTTATGTGTTAGGAGAATTTTACTCTTTTGTTTTTTTTGCTTTTGATTAGTGCGTAGGTAAAACCAAATGTGTAAGATATGCAGTTGGCATGTGTGAAACACAATGCTATGATATAGTCAGTTTTAATGATTTATATACGACGTTAAACAAAGACCGACTATTTTTTTTACAAAGTCAAGCGGTTAATTCGTTT
>JAGLKH010000340.1 GCA_023141985.1 Flavobacteriaceae bacterium
AGTAGTATTAATGCCATTAGTAATATTTTCGAATATGTTGAACCTATAGCTGGAGTTCTACAAGGCAATTACGAGCCTATAGTACAACTTATTGCCCCTACAAGATTACAGATGGCAGTAATAAAAGGTAAATACAACCCAAATGATAAAATAATAATTGATTTTGAACTCACTGGCAGCAAAAACGATCGTAATTTGTTTTCTAGCATTAATGATGATGACAACGACGGTTTCGCCGGAAAATTAAATATTACTCAAACCATTATTAAAAAAGACAGTTTATGGAATTTAGATGCTTTTATACAAGGAGATATCGTTCATGAAAATTTCAAAACAATTCAAGGGCTATATAATAATGAATTTGGGCGAGATTGGAATTTAGACACCCCTAAAGGCAATCAGCGTTTATTAATTTCTGGTTTAACCCTTTTCCATCCTGCCAAAGGAGCATTTAATTATAAGTTTGAATATTTAAATTATTCGCAAAACTATAATGGAAACAGACATATTGCTAATGCTAATTTGCAGCTAAAACAATTTAATATTTTTTCAAATTCCAGTTTTTTAAGCACCAGATCAGACTTAAATTCTTCAACTTTTTTTAGAACATTTAATAGACTAACCTATACCTATAAAAAAGGATGGATAGGAACTAAATTAGCTGCTGAAAACAATGAACAGAAAGATATTACCACAGAAGAATTAACGCCTCTGAGTCAAAAATTTTCGTCTTATGAATTTTTTGTTGGTATTGGAGACAGCACCAAGGTTTTTGCAGAAATTGGGTATAAAAACAGGGTTAACGATAGTATTAAAAATAGTAAATTACAAAAAGTAAATACCTCTAATACGTATTATATAGACTCGAAAATTATTCAAAATGAAAATACAAATCTATCGCTATATGTAAACTATAGAACACTAAAAAACGAAGATAAAACTGTTAAAGATGAGCAATCGCTAAACTCAAGATTACAATACAGTCAAAGATTTTTTAAACAGCTTATACAATGGAATACCGTTTTCGAAACCAATTCCGGAACGCTTCCACAACAAGATTTTACTTATGTAGAAGTTGAAGCCGGGCAAGGTGCTTATACCTGGATAGATTACAACAATAATGGCATTCAGGAATTAGAAGAGTTTGAACTGGCGCAATTTCAAGATCAAGGCAGCTATATAAGAGTACTGTTGCCAAATCGTGTGTTTATAAAAACGCATCAAAACAGGTTGAGCCAAACCCTGACTATTAATCCACAACAATGGTTTGGAGAAGAGAAAGGTATCAAAAAATTCTGGTCTCACTTTTACAATCAAACGTCTTATCTATTAGATAGAAAAATAAAACGCGTTGGTAATAATTTTAATATTAATCCTTTTGAAAGCGATGCCGAAAATCAATTAGGATTACAATTAAATTTTAGAAATGTACTGTTCTTAAATAGAGGGAAACAGCGCTATACAACTTCATATACCTATTTATCAAACAAATCTCGCAACATCCTAACTATTGGTTTTATTGAAAATAATTTAAAGAGTCACCAGCTTAACTTTAACCACAAGTTTGCTACAAGTTGGTTGATTACACTGCAATCCAATATTGATACTAATGAAAGTGTTAGTGAGAATTTTGTGAGCAAGAATTTTAATATTGATGAAGTACGCTTCAATCCAAAATTATCTTATTTGTTAAATGATAATACACGTTTTGATGTGTTCTACCAAAACACAAACAAAGACAATACTATTGGAGATCTAGAACGTTTACAACAACAAAAATATGGTGCTTCTTTTACGTTTTCCAATACCCAAAAAGCGGCTATAAGTGGCGAATTTAATTTCTTTTCTAATACGTTTAAAGGCAATCCAAATACTCCTGTGGGTTACCAAATGATGGCAGGTTTACAACCAGGAAAAAACTTTACATGGAGTTTATTAGCCCAAAAGAAACTCACTAAATTTTTAGACCTCAACCTTACTTATTTTGGCAGAAAAACCGAAACCAGTAAAACCATACATACAGGCACTGTACAGTTAAAGGCCTATTTTTAATGTTAAAAAGCCTAAACTTATAATAAGTTTAGGCTTTTATCTACGGTTTAAATTTGGAAATCATGTTACCCATAACATAATTCTATTTTAAATAAAGATAATTCTCTCTTCTAGATTCTATGCTAAAGTTACATTAAATCCGTAACTTTTTGCTGTGGGAAAACCACATATTTTGTGTTGATTTTTCCTATAAAAATGAAACCATCAAAACATATATACAAAAATAGTATTGTTAAAGGTTAATTTTTAGAACGCTGTAACTTGTGTTACTGTTATAATTATAAATTTTTGTAGCTTTGACCTCTTTATGAGTAAAATTATAGCCATATTATATTCGAGTTTGATGCTTGTTCAAAGTTTTAACATTGGGTTTGAAGATATTTCAAAATTAAATACATTGTTAACACATGTTAGTTATCATCAAGAAAATTATGGTGATTCATTTTTCGATTTTCTGGAAGAACATTATGGAAACGGGGAATATCAACATGGAAGTAATCATGAAGAACATGACGAATTACCTTTTAAACACAGTCATCAAACATGTTTAGACATCCACTCATCATTTACATTAAACACGACTTATTTTGATGTTGAATATCACTCTTTTATCGAAATTCCGCTAAACTTCTTTTATAAAGAATCCCATTCATTATTTGAAAAACAGAAGGTTTTTCAACCACCAAAGCTAGCATAATTTGTTACTGATTTAAATCATTTCTTAATAAGCTATTTATCAATAGCTTTCATCTCATTTTATCGTTGAATCATGTTAGAAAACATTATAAAATTCAGCTTAAAGAATAAGTTTATTATTCTTCTTTTTATAGCTTTTGTTATTGGTTTTGGAATTTTCTCATTGGCGAGAATTCCCATTGGAGCAGTTCCAGATATTACCAATAACCAGGTGCAGGTAATTACCACATCTCGAAATTTATCCACACAAGATGTAGAGCAGTTTATTACATATCCTGTAGAGCTTGAAATGGCTAATTTACCTGGAGTTGAAGAAATTCGTTCGGTGTCTAAATTTGGACTTTCTGTAGTTACTATTGTTTTTAATGACGATTTAGGAACTTATTTGCCAAGACAACTCATTGCCGAGAAAATTAAATCTGCTTCAGAGAAAATTCCTCAAGGTTTTGGAACACCAGAAATGGGTCCAATTACAACTGGTTTGGGAGAAATTTACCAATATATTTTAGATGTAAAACCAGGATATGAGGATAGATACACAACAGCTGAACTTCGTACAATTCAAGATTGGATTGTAAAACGCCAACTTTCAGGTATTCCAGGAGTAGTAGAAATAAACACTTGGGGAGGGTTTTTAAAGCAATACGAAGTTGCTATAAATCCGCAAAAGCTAAAAGCAATGAATATCTCTGTTTCAAGTATTTATGAAGCACTAGAGAGAAATAATAGTGTTGCCGGAGGTGGTTATATTGAAAAAACTAATAGAGCCTTTTTTATTCGTGGTGAAGGCTTAGTGTCTTCTCTTGAAGATATAGAAAATATTGTAGTTATAAATAATGGACTCCCAATTTACATCAAAGACATTGCAAAAGTTGGTTTTGGAAGCGCTACAAGATTTGGTGCTATTACGGGAAATGGAGAAGGTGAAAAAGTTCTTGGACAAGTTATGATGTTGAAGGACGGTAACTCTAAAAAAATTATAGATGCTGTTAAAAAACGTGTAGCTACCATTCAAAACACATTACCTGAAGGCGTTTATATCAACGGGTTTTTAGAGCGGAGTGAATTAATTAACAAAACTACTTTTACAGTTGCAGAGAATTTAATTTTAGGTTCACTAATCGTTATATTCATAGTGGTGTTGCTCTTAGGAAACTTACGTTCGGGTTTGGTTGTTGCTTCCGTAATTCCATTAAGCTTATTATTTGCAATTTCGTTTATGAATATCTTTGGTATTGATGCTAATTTAATGAGTTTAGGTGCAATTGATTTCGGAATAATAATTGATGGAGCTGTTATTATTGTGGAATATATTGCTTTTCAAATTACTGCTCAAAGTGTTAATATAAAGGCGCTTTCTAAAGAAGATCAACAAGCAGATATCGATACCATCACTTTAAAAAGTTCATCTAAAATGATGAATTCTGCAATATTTGGTCAGCTTATCATCCTCATAGTTTTCATTCCAATATTATCATTAAGTGGTGTAGAAGGTAAGATGTTTAAACCCATGGCATTAACTTTTAGTTTTGCCTTGATCGGAGCTATGATATTTTGTTTAACATACGTTCCTGTAATTGCTTCAATGTTTTTAAAACCAAACAAACAAAGCGATAAAAACATTTCGGTTCGATTAATGAAATTCTTAACTAAGTGGTACGCACCAACAATCCATTGGGCTTTGTTGAACAAGAAAATTGTGGTATCACTTTCTGTTGTTTTATTAGCATCAAGTTTTTGGATTTTTAGCAGAATGGGAGGTGAATTCGTTCCTACTTTAGATGAAGGAGATTTTGTAATTCAGCCTGTTCTAAAAACAGGAACTTCATTAAGTAAAACCATAGAGATTACTACTAAAATTGAACAAATCCTTATAGATAATTTTCCAGAAGTAGATCAAGTTGTGAGTAGAATTGGAGCTGCAGAAGTCCCAACAGATCCAATGTCTATGGAAGAAAGTGATGTTATTATTAAACTAAAACCCAAAGATGAATGGACATCGGCATCAAGTAAAGATGAATTAGCCGATAAATTTAAAGAAGCTCTTAAAGTTATTCCGGGAATGGACGTGGAATTCACTCAACCTATAGAAATGCGTTTTAATGAGTTAATCACCGGTGTTAGAGCTGATGTAGCTATTAAAATATTTGGTGAAGATTTATCTGTT
>JAGLKH010000341.1 GCA_023141985.1 Flavobacteriaceae bacterium
CAAATGAGTGTGGCTTATAACCGAAGTAAAATTGCACGATATGGTTTAAACATTGCTCAATTAAATCAGATGATTTCTATGGGATTTGCTGGTAAAATAGTTGGTAATGTGTTTGAAGGTGAAAAACGTTTCGACCTGGTTATTCGTTTAGACAAGGAACATCGCACAAACCTGGAAAGCCTTCAAAATTTATATGTAGACACCCCAAGTGGAATTAAAATTCCTTTAAGCGAATTGGCAGAAATAAAATATACTACTGGCCCTGCAAAAATTTCGAGAGATGATACCAAACGTCGTATTGTGGTTGGTATTAATGTTAGAAACAGGGATTTGCAATCGGTTGTAGAAGATGTAAGAACTATTATTAATACCAAAATAAAGCTGCCACCCGGGTATAGTATTACTTATGGAGGACAATTTAAAAATTTACAAAGTGCAAAAGCACGATTAATGGTTGCGGTACCAATTGCACTATTACTCATTTTTATTTTATTACACTTTGCTTTTGGGTCAGTAAAAGAAGCATTAATGGTGTATTCTGCTATTCCTCTGTCTGCAGTTGGAGGAATTCTATTTTTATGGATTAGAGATTTGCCTTTTAGTATATCTGCAGGAGTTGGTTTTATAGCTCTTTTTGGTATTGCAGTGCTTAACGGAATTGTATTAATAGAACATTTTAAAGAACTCAAAGAACAAGGAGTCATGAATATTGAAGAACGCATAAAAAGAGGAACCTCAGAACGGTTACGCCCAGTTTTATTAACGGCTACAGCAGCTGCTTTAGGATTTTTACCAATGGCAATTTCTACAAACGTTGGAGCAGAAGTACAACGCCCTTTAGCAACAGTCGTTATTGGTGGCCTGGTAACAGCAACTATATTAACACTAATTGTCCTTCCTGTGCTCTACGCTTGGTTTGAAGAAAAAACAGAAACAAAATTGAACAAAAAAGCAATAACTTCAATCGTTATTGTATTACTTTCTTTTACTATAAATGCACAACAAAACCCTTTAACTATTGATGAAACTATCATTTTGGCAGTAGAAAATAATGCCGGTTTAAAAGCATCATCATTAAAAGTAGATGAAGCTGATGCGCTCATTGGAACTGCTTTTAGTTTTGATAAAACATCTGTGTATTACAATTATGACGAAAGTAATTTAGCCATTAATGATTTGCCTTTAAAAGTCTTCGGAATCCAGCAATATTTTAAATTTCCAACGGTTTATTTCGCAAATAAAAAAGTAAACAAAGCACAATATAAAGTGCGAAAATCTAATTATAACATCAAATTACAATCTTTAAAACGCAATGTATATTTAGCCTATTACGATTTAAGTTATGCAAAAAACAAAGCTAAAACCTTTAGATATTTAGATAGTTTGTATCAAAATTTCGCTAAAGCAGCAACCAGAAGATTTGAATTAGGTGAAACTAATTATTTAGAAATGATTACTGCAAAATCTAAACAAAAGCAATTACAAACACTTTATAAACAAGCAGAACAAGAGGTTGTTTTAATGACCGCACAATTAAAAAAGGTGGTGCAAGTAGATAATTTATCAACTATAAATGAACCATTAATAAAGCTTAAATTACAATCTTTTTCTACTGATAATAATGTTGGACTTATGTATTTTGAAGATTCTAAAACCTACTACAAAGCCTTGAGTCAAAAAGAAAAGCAACAGCTTTTACCAGATTTAAGTCTTGAATATTTTCAAGGCTCTAATAGCACTTTGAGCAGCAACATTAAAGGGTATCAATTAGGTCTTAAAATTCCGTTGTTTTTTAGTGGTAACGCTTCAAAAATAAAAGCTTCAAAAATAGCGCAAGATGTTGTCGAACAACAACAACTAGATTACAAAGTGAAATTAAACACAGAATATCAATCGCTTTTAGCAAAACTTCAGCAATACGATGATGCTATTAGTTATTATGAAACTCAAGGCAAAACACTTTCCGAAGAAATTATAAAAACTGCAGAGCACTCATTTAAAGAAGGTGAAAT
>JAGLKH010000342.1 GCA_023141985.1 Flavobacteriaceae bacterium
ATTTGGTTTAAACCATGCGCCAGGCAACCTATGGTTTGTAAATTATGTTTCAATGCTGCTTTTTGAGCAGTAATATCAGTACCATAAGCCAATCCCGAAACTATTATTGGATTAAATGGCGCTAATTCTTCAACCAGATTTTCACATACAGCAATACCATGCGTTGTTATTTTTCGCGTTCCAACAATACTTATTATGCGTTGTTTTTTAAGATTAATTTTTCCGGAATGAAACAATACTATTGGACCATCAACACAATGTTTTAATTTTTCAGGATATGCATCGTCTGTAAAATAATGACAACCGATATTATTATCTCGAATAAATTTTAATTCTTGTTCTGCCTCAAATAAATGATGTTTGCTAAATAAATCGCTAATTAATATACTCCCAATACCATCAATTTTAAGTAAATTAGTTTTCTTCTCATTCAAAACAGCTTCCGCAGAACCACAATGTTGAATCAATTTTTTAGCTGTTATGTCTCCAATTTTGGAAACATGTTGAAGCGCGAGGGCATAAAGTAGTTTATTTTCGGTCATTTATTCGATTGGGTTACAGCGTACAAGAAACTAAAATTTAGAGTGTTAATAAATACTTCTGTTGATTTTTTTTCAGTACACAAAAAATTTTAACTTTGTTTATATGCAATTAGAGACTTACATCAGTGATTTATTATATAGGTATGAATGCGTTATTATTCCAGATTTTGGAGCTTTTTTAACGCAATCAGCTTCTGCAAAAATTCATGAAAGTACTAATACTTTTTATCCTCCAAAAAAAGTGCTGTCTTTTAACGAACAATTAAAACGTAACGACGGGCTTTTAGCGAATTACATCTCAGATATTGAAAAAGTACCTTATGAAGATGCCGTTAAAAAAATGGCAAAGAAAATAAAATCTTTAAAATCTTATTTACTTCAAGGTGAAACTTTAAGCTTTAAAAATATTGGTGAGATTTCTTTAAATCAAAATGGGAATTTAACCTTTGAACCTTCTTATGATTTAAATTATTTAACAGAGGCATTTGGGCTAACACAATTTGCGTCTCCTAATATTATTCGAAAAGTTTACAAAGAAGAGGTTGAAACTATTGAAAAAGTTATTCCTTTAACTATTACTCCTGAAAGGCGAAAAGCAAGACCTTATTTAAGGTATGCAGCAGTTGCTATTATAGCTTTAACTTTAGGAGGATATATGGCTTCTGATTATTACCTTGGAGAAATCGAGAAACACAATCAATTAGCACAAGAAGACGCTAACACTAAGCTTGATAATAAAATTCAGGAAGCTACTTTTATTATCGATAATCCTTTACCAACAATTACATTAAATGTTGCTAAACAAAGTGGAAATTACCATATTGTTGCCGGTGCATTTCGTGTTGAAGAAAACTCTACTAAAAAATTAAATCAGCTTCAAGCTTTAGGCTACAAAGCCAGAAAGATTGGAAAGAACAGGTATGGTTTACACCAGGTCGTTTATTCCAGCTACGAAACCAGGGCTGAAGCAAAAAGAGCGCTTTACAAAATACGCCGAGAACACAATAATGATGCCTGGTTGTTAGCACAAAAACTAAATTAAACTTTTACTCTTAAGTTTTTAAAAGCATCTTACCTTTGTTTTTTATTTTAATACTTAAATGATGGACGCAAAAACTCCTAAAGATTCTAAAACCGTTATGACAGACTTGGTTTTACCTAGCGAAACCAATCCTTTAAATAATTTATTTGGTGGCGAATTACTTGCAAGAATGGATCGTGCCGCAAGTATTGCTGCAAGGCGGCACTCACGTAGGATTGTAGTTACCGCTTCAATAAATCATGTCGCTTTTAACCGTGCTGTTCCTTTAGGTAGTGTTGTTACTGTTATTGCAAAAGTTTCTCGCGCTTTTAACTCTTCTATGGAAGTTTATATGGATGTGTGGATAGATGATCGTGAGTCTGGGCAAAAAACAAAAGCTAACGAAGCTATTTACACTTTTGTTGCCGTTAATGAAACTGGAAATCCTGTTAAAGTTCCAGCTATTAATCCAGAAACCAAAGAAGAACACATTCGTTTTGATGGTGCTTTACGACGTAAGCAATTAAGTCTTGTTCTTGCCGGTAAAATGAAGCCTAATGATGCTACCGAATTAAAAGCTTTGTTTGTGTAGCTGCTATTCAAAATCTTTCTTTTTTAAACCTTCTTCAATTATTAAAGTCTTAATAACCTGGGTTCGATTAATATTATATAGTGTAAATGATTAATTATCAGTCATTAACTGTTTTTATGAATCCTGCAAGGTCTTTTCTTGACCTTGTAGGT
>JAGLKH010000343.1 GCA_023141985.1 Flavobacteriaceae bacterium
ACAAGGTTTTATAAACCTTGCAGGACGAGCCTAACTCCTTTAAAATCAATATACTAATAATCGAACTCAAGTTAATAGTTATAAAACCCAAATACAATGAGAACTTTATTAATTATTATCGGATTTATTTTTGCAATGGCATTTACATCTTGTGCGGCCAGAATCACAGTACAATCGCCACATATTAAGATAGTGAAAATGGCTCCGAAACATCATAAAATTGTTATTGTAAAAGGAAAACGTTATTACTTTTGGAATGGTCGTCATTACAAAAAGACTAAAAAAGGATATGTTGTAGTGAGGGTATAATTGAAATGTCACTATGAGCTTTTTAACGTGAGTTCGATATAATAAAGAGTTAATATATTAATTAATTTTTGTCAGTGCGAATTTTACTTTTTTTAGTAAAATAGCCTGTGCTGAGAGCAGTCGAAGCATGGCAATCTCTTGATTAATAGATTGCTTCGTCGTTTTACTCCTCGCAATGACCTTACATCTTATAAATCCAATGTGCAGGATTTTGAGGTTTACCATCTTTATAAATTACAAAACTCAATATGGTTTCACCAGAAGCTTTATTAGTTAATACTTCTCCAATATTCTGTTTAGTACTTATCTTATCACCTTTATTGACAAATATTTTTGATAGATTTTTATAGATTGTAATGTAATTACCATGACGAATAAGCACTGTGTTATTACCATTTCTAGGTGTTATTATTGACATAACTACTCCGCTAAAAACTGCTCTAACTTTTTCTCCTTTATTGGTGGCAATACGTACACCATTACTTTTTATTGGTATGCTTCTATCTATTGGTGAACGCTGTGTGCCAAAGCGTACTTTTACGACACCTCTTTCAACTGGACTTGGTAACTTCCCTTTGTTAGATGTAAAATTAGCTGCCAGTACTTTTCCTTCGGCTGTTAAAGCAAATGTTTTAGAAGATGTTGATTTTCCGGCTTTTTTATTAGAACTCGCCATTGCAGCGCGAATAATTTTTTCTATTTCTTTATCAATTTTAGCAGCTTCCTTTTGTTTGGTTCTTATTTGAGAGGTGTACTTGTTTAAATTCTTCTTAATTGAATTCATCAAGGCTTCGTGTTGCCTCTTCTCTTTTGCGAGTTCATTTTTAGCTATTCTGTTTTCTTTAATTAAGATTTGTTTGTCTTTCTTTTGTTTTAATAGATCTTTATTTAACTCTTGTAGTGCAATAGTTTTAGCCTTTATTTCTTCACCTCGTTGTTTTTGATAATCTGCATATTGCTTAATATATTGTAAACGTTTATAGGCTTGCTGAAAGTTAATAGACGATAACAAGAACATCACTTTGCTGTTTTCTGATTTGCTTTTATACGATTTTACAACCATTGCAGCATATTCGTCTTTTAACAATTTTAATTTATCTCTTAAATTTGTAATATTTTTTTGATTGTTATTAATCTCTCGAGTTAACAAATTGGCTTGCTGGTTGGTTATACGAATTAAGTTTTTCCTAACCGTAACTTTGTAGTTCAAATCTTCAACTCTCGATAAAACCGATTTCTGCTCTTTTTTACCTTGAAATAATAACGTGTTTATTTGTTGTATTTCACGCTGAAGTTCTTGTCTTCTATTTTCTAATTCTTTTTGTTTTTTGCTTTGATCTTGTGCAGAAGCACTACAAACGATTAGTATTACTATTAAAAAAAGCCAATATTTTGATTGATTATATTTTATCATCTAATAACAATTTCTTCAAATCCGGAAGGAATACGAAACGGGAATCTTAAATCGTTATTTAATGAAATGGATTTAAATTCCATATTAATAATGATTTCATCTGTGTCTTCTAATGCAGTAATATGTATTTGTTGTGGCAAAACTTGTCTTTTTACTTTTTGATAATTCTCATAATCTATTTGAAGCATTCTTCTTTTTAAAGGCTGGGCTAATTGCTGTGAGTCCATTTTAAAATGACCGGGATTTAACAAAAAGAAAATCTCCAACAATTCACCCTGCATTTTAGGCTGCAAAAGATAAGACGCCTCATGAATATTAGCATCATACAATTCGTTATTTAAATCGAATAAGGCTTCCCCTAAAAGCAGGTTCTGTACTTTATTAAAATTAAGTTCTATGCCTAATAAATCACTAATCAAAGAAAAATTGCCTTCAAAATAATTATTTTCCAGCTTATTATAATAACCTACTTTTTCTGGAGTTAGCTTAACTCTAATCACATTTAAAAAAGAACTGATCCAAATGGTCTTATCCTTTTCCATTCTTAAGTTAATTGTATGTGCTTGAGATTTATTGCCCTGGATATACTCTACTTTTACCCTTGATTGTAAAGTTTTAAATTTAGCTTCCTGCTTTAAGTGTTCTCTAATAATTTGTTTTGAAGAAAGATTATTATCCAGTTTGTTTGTAGGTATAATTTTTTTTGTAGACTTACAACCAAATACAAATAAAAGTAGAATTATAGATAATATTTTAAGTAATCTAATCATTGTTTTTTTAATAACTGTTCTGCCTTTTTAGCAAACGCTTGAGATTTAGTAATATTATTATCCAATTTGTATGCCATGCTTAATTGCGTAAAAAAGTCGACTTCCATTTTTATATTATCAATCACAAAGTCTATACCGGTTTCTAAAACATTAATGGCCTCTTTTGGTTTATTTAATTGATTATTAGCAACACCACTGGCCAAATATAAAATAGGTTGAGCAGGAAAAGCTTCTAATGCTTCTTTACTCAATTTAAGAGCTTTTGTGTATTGTTTTAAATCTAATTGTAGTAAAATGATGTTTTTAATAACATCAAAATTATCGCTCTCTTTCTCAAATGCTGCTTGAAAATATTTTAGAGCTTGTGTTTTATCTCCTTTCTTTAAATAATATTGAGCTAATTCGGCATGTGACTTCCATCCTTCTGCTAATGCTACCATTGATGTCGCATCAAGTAATTCGTGTTCGTATTCCGGTTTGTTTTGAACAAATTTTACAAAATCGATTAATACTTTAGCTTTTGCATCTGGCTTAATCTTTGTACTTTTTAGCACAATTTTCATTGAGGATATTGCCTTTTCCGGTTCATCATCATCTAAATAAAATTTGTATAGTGCTAAATGAACTAATTGCGAATTAGGTTTTTGGCGAAGCAAATTCATCGCTGTTTCGTAGGCTTTTTTTGTGTCGCCTTTTTCACTATATCGATAAATAAGAGACAAGTAATTAGCTTCGTTGCCTGGGTTATTTTCTATGCGCTCTACTAAGTTTTCAATCCTATCTTTATCATCTCCATTAGCATTATAAATTTGGTTTCTTAAACGGTCTCTCGATTTAGAAACGCCTAATTCTTTATCCATCTCGTCCAACACTTTTAATGCTGCTTTATATTTTTTATTTCTAAAATATAAGGATGCTAAATCTTCTTTATAATCTGGATGAAACTTTACTAATTGTTTAACTGTTTTTAATGCTTTATCAAAGTCGTTTAATTCATAATATACTCCGTAAAGTTCATCTAAATACCATTCGTTTTCCGGCTCTTTAACTATAGCTTTTTTTAAAGCTTCTTCTGCCAATCCAAAGTTTTTTAGCTTAACATAATTTTTACCTAACTCATAATATATTACAGATTCGGAATCATCTAACTCTATACATTTTAACAGTGCCTTAATTGACCTATCGTAATTCTCTATTCCTTTTTGCTTTAAAGCTTCAAAGAAATATTCTTGATATTTATCTTCAATATTCCCAAGATCGTCATCAGGAGTTTTATTAAAATCGACTTGAGCATAGTTTATCTGTGGAAGCAAAAATACTCCCATAATAAAGGTTGCTATGCAGTGTTTAATCTTCATAAGTGAAGCTCTAAAATAGTTTTTTAAATTGAAGGTTGGGTTTATATTAAACTATTTTTAACGATTTTACAAAAAAACTATAAATCATAGATTAAAATTCTACATCTAATAATTG
>JAGLKH010000344.1 GCA_023141985.1 Flavobacteriaceae bacterium
CAAATCGCAGTACAAACAACCCATTTGGTTTGCTGCTTTAATTTTCATAACAACTATTAGTATTGGTGCTTTAACCCTAAGCATAAAAGAGCAATGGAATTATAGAAATCATTATTCAAAACATCAAACTATAAGTAATGACTCCACATATATTATTAATTTCAGGATTAGAGCAGTTTTAAAACCAAGTAATTATCATGACAAATATGTCATAGATGTTTTTAAGATTAACAATAAAACTGTTTCTGGAAAATCCTTACTTAATATCCAAAAAGATTCAACTATACTTAATTTAAAAGTTGATGAAATACTTATTACAACATCAAATTTCAAACAGCTTAATATCCCACTTAATCCACATCAATTTAATTATAAAAACTACTTACAGAAAGAATATATATATCATCAATTAACTATTCCTGATAATAAAAAACTATTTAAAGTCAGCACTCAAGATCATACACTTTTTGGTTATGCTTCAATACTGCGAGAACGAATTAATAAAAACTTGAAACAATACAATTTTAAGGATGAGGAGCTCTCAATCATCAATGCCTTATTACTTGGTCAGCGACAAGATATATCTAAAGATATTTACAACAATTATGCGCAAGCCGGAGTGATTCATATTTTAGCTGTTTCCGGACTTCATGTTGGAATTATATTACTGATATTGAACTTTCTATTTAAACCCATTGAGCGACTTAAACATGGGAAATCTATCAAAATAATAATTATTGTAATTCTCCTTTGGAGCTTTGCTATAATAGCAGGATTATCGGCTTCAGTAACTCGAGCTGTAACCATGTTTAGCATTGTTGTTATTGGAATAAACTTAAAGCGACCAACAAACATCTATAATACTTTAGCAATCTCAATGCTCTTTTTATTATTAATCAACCCTATGTTTTTGTTTAATGTTGGTTTTCAATTAAGTTATTTAGCAGTTTTTGCAATAGTTACATTACAACCAATGCTATATAAATTATGGAAGCCAAAGCTCAAAGTTATTGATTATTTGTGGCAGGTTTTTACTGTTACTCTTGCAGCGCAATTTGGCGTAATTCCGGTCAGCCTATATTATTTTCATCAATTTCCAGGTTTGTTCTTTGTTTCTAATGTGGTTATAGTTCCTGTATTAGGCTTCATTTTAGGTTTTGGAATTTTTGTTATTATACTCTCTTTGCTAAATATTCTCCCATCCATTTTAGCAAATCTTTACGGAAGTATTATTTCTTTGATGAGCAGCTTTGTAAGCTGGATTGCACAGCAAGAATCTTTTCTATTTAAAAACATCTCCTTCAATATTGTTCATGTCATTATTAGTTATCTTTTAATTACTGTGATTGTTATTAGTCTAAAAAAGAAGACCTATAAAAGTGTTATTGCTGTTCTAATTACTTTACTGTTTTGCCAAAGTCTTTTAATTTTAGAAAAACACCAATCCTCAACAAATAAGTTTATAGTATTTCATAAAAGCAGATTTAGTATCATCGGAAAAAAGCATGATCGGCAATTAGTCTTACATCATAATTTAAATAGTACGCAGCTAAAAAACGGAAAATCTATCGTAAACTTTAAAATAGGAGAAAACATTGTAAAAACTAAAATTGATAGTATTCAATCTATCTATAAGTTGAAAAATAAAAATCTATTGGTTTTAGATAGTTTAGGAATTTATAATGTAAGGTCTTTTAAAGCAGATATTATTTTATTGAGAAACTCACCAAAAATTAATTTAAAACGATTAATAGATTCAATAAACCCGGAATTAATTATTAGTGACGGCAGTAATTATAAAAGTTACCAAGAACGATGGTCTAAAACCTGTAAAGCACAAAAAACCCCTTTTCACCAAACCAGCAAAAAGGGAGCATATGTATATTCTTATTAATTAATCTTATTGCTTAAACTCTGCTTTAAATGCAGTATAGTAATCGTTAAAAGCTTCTTGAGTTGTTAAACCTTTATGATCGTCTTTTTTAAACATTTTTAAATATAACTCTAATTGTTGAGGCGTTTTATAGCCAATAACAGGTGTGATAAACTCTCCGGTTTCGCTTAAAAAAACCATAGTTGGATACGATCTAATTCTAAAATAACCAGCTAATTGATGTTGGGCATTACGCTTATTTGCTTTTGCAGGATCATAACTGGGGTTTGTATATAATTTTCCTTTAAAGGTAATTTCATCATTTCCTTCGGCATCAAACTTTACGGCATAATAATGCTCATTAATATAAGCGGCTACATCTTTATTATGAAATGTATTACGATCTAACAATTTACATGGCCCACACCAACTTGTGTAAGCATCCATAATAATCTTTTTTGGGTTTTTATTTTGAAGTTCTACGGCTTCTTCAAG
>JAGLKH010000345.1 GCA_023141985.1 Flavobacteriaceae bacterium
AATGATGATTCCAGAGCCATACACGCATGACCAAGAGTCATCAACAAAGCACCAACAACAACAGCCCATCTAAATCCAATAATTTTATCGGCAAAATAACCACCTAATAATGTGGATAGATACACTAAAGACGTGTAAGTTCCAAATATAGCAAATGCATGTTCTCTGGGCCAACCCCAGCCACCATCAAGTAGAGAAGCGGTAAAAAACATAACCAAAAGTGCACGCATCCCATAATAAGAAAAACGCTCCCACATTTCGGTGAAGAATAATACAAATAATCCTGAAGGATGACCTAATACTGTGCTTTTAAAAAATTGATCTGTTGAGTTTCCTGTCATGATATATTTTTTAGTTATCAGCTAATTCGAAGCCTTCTGCTTCATCATAATGCATTTCAATTTCTTTATCTTCAACACCATGAGTCAAAACTTCTAGTTTTTTTCTTATCAGTAACACTAAAAAACCTAAAACTACACAGAAAACTGCTATTCCTGTAAAAATAGTGTACTCACCAAGGCTTTCAGACCACTCTCCTAACAATCCAGCTAGTTTACTACCAAATCCTGTCATAGCAAAATATACTCCCATCATTAACGATGCATATTTAACTGGTGCTAATTTTGTGACAAATGATAATGCTACTGGTGAAAGACATAACTCTCCAACAGTATGAAACAAATAAGCTAATACCAACCAATACATTGCAGAAGATCCAGTAGCTTCAAATTGTGCAGTAGCTCCTGTCATAAAAAAGAAACCAGTTCCCATAATTATTAAACCTAAAATCATTTTGAATAAAGACGAAGAAAGCTTGTTATTCAATTTTCTTTTAGCCCAATAACCTGCAACTGTAGTTCCTAAAATTACTATGAAAAATGCATTTAAAGATTGAAACCATGTTGCTGGAATTTCCCAGCCCATAAACATTCTGTTGGTTTTATATTTAGTGTAAATATTCATTAAGCCTCCAGCTTGTTCAAAAGCTCCCCAAAAAACGATAACCAATAAAAACGAAATAAGTAAAACAGCTACTCTATCTTTTTCAATTTTAGTTAATGGTTTTTTCATTAATGCTTTTTCTTCTGCATTTTTAGAAGCACCTAAAAAGTTGCCAACATGTTTTAAATGTTTTTGACCTATGAGATATTGTATTAAACCGAGTGTCATCCCAATGCCTGCTAAACCAAATCCATAATGCCAACCGTAAACTTCACCAACATAACCTACAATAATACTAGATAAAAATGCTCCTACATTTATACCAATATAAAAAATAGTAAACCCTTTATCTCTTCTTATATCGCCTTGTTTATACAAACCACCTACCATAGTTGAAATATTCGGTTTAAGCATTCCTACTCCACAAACAATTAAAACAAGTCCGGTATAAAATGCCCACATGGTTTCTACTGCCAAAATACTATGCCCTAATACCAATAAGATTCCTCCATATAAAACTGATTTTTTTTGACCTAATAGTTTATCGGCAATTATCCCTCCAGGAATTGACATTACATAAACCATCATTGTGTACCAGCCATATAGTGCTAAGGCATCACCATTTGACCATCCCAAACCAGCGTTTGCTTCGGTAGTCAGACCTACTAAGTATAATACTAAAATAGCTCGCATACCATAGTAAGAAAAACGTTCCCACATTTCGGTAAAAAAGAGAACAAATAATCCCACTGGATGTCCAAATAATTCTTTTTGTTTCATTGTTGTAGCTGAATTTG
>JAGLKH010000346.1 GCA_023141985.1 Flavobacteriaceae bacterium
CAAGTTTTAGTTATGGATGTTTCTTGTTTTCTTGAGGTTTTTCCAATTTATCACCAAGTGTCTTATCGATAAAATCAGTCATCTTTTTATACAAATGTAACCGTGTATTACCTCCTCTAATACCATGATTATTATCTGGATATATCATCCATTCAAATTGCTTGTCTGCTTGTATTAAAGCTTCAACCATTCTCATTGTATTTTGTACATGTACGTTATCATCTCCCGAACCATGAATGAGTAAGAAATCTCCATTAAGTTTATCTACATGATTAATTGGTGAATTCTCATCATAACCACTTGAGTTTTCTTGAGGTGTAGCCATATAACGTTCGGTATATATAGTGTCATAAAAACGCCAGCTGGTTACCGGAGCTACAGCAATTGCCATTTTAAATACATCGTTTCCTTTAAACAAGGTATTACTACTCATAAAACCTCCATAACTCCATCCCCAAATCCCTATCCTGGTTTCATCTATATAAGGTAATTCTCCAAGGATTTTAGCAGCTTCTATTTGGTCTTCAACTTCATATTTACCAAGTTCTCTTTGAGTCATTTTCTTAAAATCAGCACCTTTAAGTCCTGTACCTCGTCCATCTACACAAGCAATAATATAACCCTTTTGTGCTAACATTTGATACCAATAATCATTACTGCTATTCCAACGGTTAGCGACTTGCTGTGATCCCGGGCCTGAATATTGATACATGAATAAAGGGTATTCTTTACCAGGATTAAAATTAGCCGGTTTAATCATCCACATATTTAGGTCATTTCCATTAATATGAATTGTACTAAACTCCTTTTTAGAAGTCTTGTAGTCTAAAAGCCTTTTTGCTAAGATGTCATTATCTTTAATACTCTTAACGATATTTCCGCCTGAAGCTTTATTTAAAGTGTATTCAGGTGGTGTTGTAGCGCTTGAAAATGTATTAATAAAGTATTTGAAGTCTGCACTAAACGATGCATTGTTGGTACCATCAGTCTTTGTTAAGCGTTCTTTATTCTTCCCGGTAAGGCCTATAGCATAAACATCACGATTGGTTGAGCCATTTTCAACTGATTGGTAATAAATTCGGTTTTTAATCTCGTCAAAACCATAATAGTTAGTGATTTCCCAATTGCCTTTTGTGATTTGATTTATTAAATCACCATCTTTTGAATAATGGTAGATATGATTATATCCATCTTTTTCACTCGTCCAAATAAAACTATTGTCTTTAAGATAAGTTAAATCGAAAGTAACATCAATGTATGCTTTGTCTTTTTCAGCTAAAACTAAATCTGAGCTCATGTCTTTTGCATTGATCATCCATAAATCCAATTCGTTTTGGTGACGATTCATGTATTGTGCACTTAAAACATCTGGATTGTTAGTCCACTTAATTCTTGGAATATAAAAATCTTTATAAGATTTGTTAAGCTTAACTTCGGAAGTTTTATTTTTCACTAAATCGAAGAGATACAACGATACGATAGCATTTTTTTCTCCAGCCTTTGGATATTTAAACACATTTTGGGTTTGATATAATGCTTTACCATAAACGTCCATTGAAAACTCATGTACTTCGGTTTCATCAAATCGTAAATATGCTATTTTGTTACCATCTGCATTCCATTCAAACGCTCGTACAAAACCAAATTCTTCTTCATAAACCCAGTCTGTAATTCCATTGATGATCTTATTCTTTATACCATCAGAAGTGATTTGAGTAACTTTTCCAGACAACAAATCTTTCACATATAAATTATTATTTAATCCATAGGCCACCTTTGAGCCATCAGGAGACAATGTTGGCTCTTGTATTTTTTCTTCTGAAATCTGAACGATAGCATTATTCTTCGTATTATACACATAATAAATACCTAAAGTAGAGCGTCTAAAGATAGATTCGACATGAGTAGCCAGGATTATTTTACTTTCATCGGCACTAAATGTGTAATTTGTAAAATATGGTATTTCACCAGTAGCTTCCGAATCCACCAATGTCTTCACCTTACTTAAGGTCTTATAATCGTAAACATCTATTGTTGAACTCTTCTTTTTTCTATTAATATTTAAAACAGAATATTGCTGTCCGTTTTTCATTGAATGCAAAGCGTCCATTTGCTCTGTTCTAAAGGTTTCATTCCAAATATCTTCTAAGGTAATTTCTTTTTGTTGTGCATAAATTGAAGTCGTAATGACAAAAAAGAATAAAAACGAGATGTGTTTTATTTTCATTGTATAAATAAAAAACGAACTGATTATATGTTAAATGTTATAAAAAGTTCTATTTAATGCTGCTGCAATGTAAAAAAACGCATTGATTAACACAACCCTTTTTGTTCTTAACCCAAAAAATCCTGTGAAAAACGTAAGAATTTATACATTTACAAAGTTTTATACCAAATTAAATTTGCAATATCGTATTGTATTATATTTAAATAAGAACACTATAATATTATCTTTGCATTTCTATATTTAAGT
>JAGLKH010000347.1 GCA_023141985.1 Flavobacteriaceae bacterium
CCAATGGATTTAAAACGTGGTATCGATAAAGCTACCAAAGCCATTACAAACGACCTTGAAAAACAAGCAAAAAAAGTAGGAAATTCTTCTGAAAAAATTCAACAAGTCGCTTCGCTTTCAGCAAATAACGATAATATAATTGGCGAACTTATAGCAACCGCTTTTGGTAAAGTTGGTAAAGAAGGCGTAATTACTGTCGAGGAAGCAAAAGGCACAGATACTTATGTGGATGTTGTTGAAGGGATGCAATTCGATAGAGGATATTTATCACCGTATTTTGTTACAGATGCTGATAAAATGATTGCCGATTTAGAAAATCCATATATACTTTTATTCGATAAAAAAATATCTAATCTTCAGGAAATACTTCCAATACTTGAGCCAGTTGCACAATCTGGAAGACCTTTATTAATTATTGCCGAAGATGTAGATGGGCAAGCGTTAGCAACTTTAGTTGTAAATAAATTACGTGGCGGACTTAAAATTGCTGCCGTTAAAGCTCCCGGGTTTGGCGATAGACGTAAAGCAATGTTAGAAGACATTTCAATTTTAACCGGAGGAACTGTAATTTCGGAAGAAACAGGTTTAAAAATTGAAAATGCTGACTTAAGTATGTTAGGAACGGCTGAAACTGTAACTATTGATAAAGACAATACAACCATTGTAAATGGTGCTGGAAATGCAAAAGATATTAAAGCCAGAGTTAACCAAATTAAAGCGCAAATAGAAACTACAACTAGCGATTACGATAAAGAAAAATTACAGGAACGTTTAGCTAAATTAGCCGGTGGAGTTGCTGTACTTTATGTTGGTGCTGCAAGCGAAGTTGAAATGAAAGAGAAAAAAGACAGGGTTGACGATGCACTAAATGCGACTCGTGCTGCTGTTGAAGAAGGAATTATTGCAGGTGGTGGTGTGGCCTTAGTTAGAACAAAATCTGTTTTAGACAAGATTACTACCGATAATCTGGATGAAGTTACAGGGATACAAATTATTGCACGTGCTATTGAAGCCCCTTTACGTACTATTGTTGAAAATTCTGGTGGAGAAGGAAGCGTTGTTATAGCAAAAGTAATGGATGGCAAAAAAGACTTTGGTTACGACGCTAAAAACGAAGTGTATGTAGACATGCACAAAGCTGGAATTATTGATCCTAAAAAAGTAACACGTATTGCATTAGAAAATGCAGCTTCGGTTGCCGGAATGATATTAACTACAGAATGTGCTTTAATAGATATTAAAGAAGATACTCCTGCAATGCCACCAATGGGTGGTGGTGGAATGCCGGGAATGATGTAGTCTAATATTTTTATAAAATATTATTGAATTAAAAAGCCGAAGTATTACACTTCGGCTTTTTAATGTTTTTTATTCTCCTTCTGTTTGTTCAACAGGATCTTTATCATGGTCATGGGCATCAGGTTCTGAATCAGTTTCCTCTTCCTTTTCTGCCTTTTTTAAAGTCATTTTACAAACTGGACAGGCACCTTCTTCATCATAAGTTTTTCCGTTTTCACAATCCATTGGACATTGATAAACATCGTTTAACGCTAAATCTGCTTTTTCTACACCAAGTTCTGTCTGCTCTGCTTCTTGATCTTTCTTAGAGTCTTTACAAGAAACAACTATAATACTCATGCTTAAAAATAGGGCTAATAATAAAATTGATTTTTTCATGATTTAGTTTTCTGTTTTGGTTACTTGTATTAAGTAACGTTCAAATATCATTGTTGTTGTTTATAATAATATAACGCAGGTAATAATAATAATAAAATTATAGGCTGAATTAAAAATCTACGAATATTGAAAAAAATATAATAATCTTCCTGCTTCGGGTTTAAAACAAAATATAAGAATAGCATTAACAATACAATATATGCTAAGGCATAGATCGCTGTAGAGAATTTCACCATAGTCTTATCTTTAAAAAACACAAATATTATAGATAGTGATATTATAGTATTCAATACATAGCGTAAAGTTGTAAAGGTAGTAAGCTTAAATACTTCTCGCCTTGGATTATCCATATATAAATAATCGCTTTTAAAAAACAGTAAATACGGATCGTAAAATAATTGATCTTCAAAAACTCTAATTAAGACTAAAAGCAAAAACAAAACAAAGAGCAATATGTATTTTCCGTAATTAATCATTTTTGTTTTTTAAATTAGCAAAACGATTAACCCAAAACATCCACAGCAAAAACACCAATCCATAAATAATTAATGGAAATATTACAGCATGCAAAATTTCTCTTCGCCATGGGTAATTATATAAACCAATTGATAACATTACAATACGAAAAAGATTCACAACATAGATTAATATACAACCTGAAAGCAGATAAAACAATGTGACTTTAAATTTACTGGCAAAAGCAATAATAAAGGACACAAAAAGTATAATAATACTTATCGAGTTACAGCCTTCTATAACTCTTGCGACATATTTTTTATTAATAATAAGTTTCATTGAAGCCTCATTAGGATGCGGTACAACTTGTGCTTTATAGCCAACCGTTTCTAATAGAGACTTAGTTTGTTTAGCTACTAAATTTGTAACATAATCAGGATAAAATTTTGACCCTTGAGAATAATCTAAATACAATTTGTAAGATATCGACAATACACTATACACTAACAAAAATGTAAGTATAAACTTTATTACAGACTTGTATTTTTTAAAAAGTTCCTTCAATAGATTTAGGATAATTACACTTTTATAAATAAATAAAAGATGTGCTGTTTTTTAGTTGATTTTAAATACTTTTATCAAAATTTTCAACAAAAATGTTAAATGCTTTATATTCAAAAGTAAATGAAATTGTTTCAAATACAAATGAAACCATTGAAAAACGATTATTTCTTATTTGTGAATTGCTTGAATATAACGTTCCATATTACAATTGGGTAGGCTTTTATTTTAGAAATGGAGACAAAGAAGAATTAAAACTTGGACCTTATGTAGGTACACCAACTAACCATACAATTATTCCTTTTGGAAGAGGGATTTGCGGTCAGGTTGCAGTAAGCAATAAAAAATTTGTGGTACCAGATGTTTCAGCACAAGACAATTATTTAGCGTGTAGTATTGATGTAAAAGCAGAGATTGTTGTACCCATTTTTGTAAATGGAAAAAATATTGGGCAAATTGATATCGACTCAAGTACCGTTAATCCTTTCACTACATCAGATGAACTTTTTTTAGAATTTGTTTGCGAAAAAGTTTCCGAAATACTTTAGATGTTAATAACTATTCTTTTTGGTTGAAAAATCTATTCATTTTTCATTTATTAAACACTTATTATATCGTTATTTTTGTGTTTTAAAAAATATTCTCCAATGTAAAACACTGGAGTTTCCAATTAATTGTCATTCCCATAAAAATGGGAAACAACACAACTCTACAACACCACAATAATGAGCAATAAAAAAACAATTAAATCTGCACTAATTTCGGTTTTTAGTAAGGAAGGTTTAGCACCTATAGTAAAACAATTAAACGAATTTGGAGTTACTATTTATTCCACCGGAGGCACACAAAAATTCATCAATGATTTGGGAATTAATGTTATTCCAGCCGAAGATATTACCTCTTATCCCTCTATTCTTGGTGGTCGTGTAAAAACCCTGCATCCAAAAATATTTGGTGGTATTTTAAACAGACAAAATAATCCACAAGATGTTACTGAATTAGAAGAATACAACATTCCGCAAATTGATGCAGTAATAGTAGATTTATATCCTTTTGAAAAAACAGTAGCATCTGGAGCAAGTGAACAAGACATTATTGAGAAAATAGATATTGGTGGCATTTCCCTTATTCGCGCAGCAGCTAAAAATTTTGTTGATGTTATTTGTGTATCATCTGTTGAAGATTATGCTGAGTTTTTAGAACTTATTACAAACAATAATGGAAGCATTACCGAAGAAGACAGAAAGCGTTTTGCTGCCAAAGCCTTTAATGTATCCTCGCATTATGATACAGCAATTTTTAACTATTTCAATAAAAATCATGATGAGCCCGTTTTAAAAATTAGTGAAACTAAAGGTAAGGTTCTACGCTATGGTGAAAACCCTCACCAAAAAGGATTTTTCTTTGGAAATTTCGATGGCTTATTCACCAAGCTTCATGGTAAAGAATTAAGTTATAACAATTTATTAGACGTAGACGCAGCCGTAAATTTAATGAACGAATTTAAAAATGACGCACCAACATTCGCCATTCTAAAACACAATAATGCTTGTGGATTGGCTACTCGGCCTACAGTGCATAAAGCTTATATTGATGCATTATCCGGAGATCCTGTTTCAGCTTTTGGTGGCGTTTTAATTTGTAATACTGAAATTGATGCAGCAACGGCAACCGAAATTCATAGTCTATTTTGTGAAGTAGTAATAGCTCCTTCGTTTTCAAAAGAAGCTTTAGAAATTTTAAAAGGAAAAAAGAATAGAATTTTATTAATTCTAAACGATATCGATTTTCCAAAAACAACTGTTAGAAGTTGTTTAAACGGTGTTTTAGTTCAGGACAGAGATTCTAAAACCGATACCATAGACAATTTAACTGAAGTTACAACCAACTCGCCTTATATAAACGAATTAGAGGATTTATTATTTGCTTCTAAAATTTGCAAACACACTAAATCTAACACTATCGTTTTAGCAAAAAACAAACAGCTTTGTGCAAGTGGTACTGGCCAAACCAGCCGTGTTGATGCTTTAAATCAAGCCATACATAAAGCACAAACTTTTAATTTCGATTTAAAAGGATCTGTTATGGCAAGCGATGCATTTTTTCCATTTCCTGATTGTGTAGAGATAGCAAAAAAAGCAGGTGTAACAGCAGTTATTCAACCTGGAGGCTCTATAAAAGATCAGCTAAGTATTGATTATTGTAATGCAAACGAAGTTGCTATGGTATTTACAGGAACACGTCATTTTAAACATTAAAAAAAGTATCTTTTTTTAGAAGTCCGTTTAATATCTTATTACGTATATTTTAGTACATTTACATTTATTCAAAAAAAAAACAATATAAGAACCCTAATAATTTAAGTAGCCAATGGGATTTTTTGATTTCTTAACCGAAGAAGTAGCCATAGATTTAGGAACTGCAAACACACTTATTATTCATAACGACAAAGTAGTTGTAGATAGCCCATCGATAGTTGCAAGAGATAGAATTACTGGTAAAATAATTGCTGTAGGTAAAGAAGCCAGTTTAATGCAAGGGAAAACACATGAAAATATTAAAACTATTAGACCTCTTAAAGATGGTGTAATTGCCGATTTTGAAGCTTCGGAGCAAATGATAAATACTTTTATAAAGAATATTCCTGCGCTTAAAAAAAGATTGTTTGCCCCTGCCCTACGAATGGTGATTTGTATTCCTTCAGGAATTACCGAAGTCGAAATGCGTGCTGTAAGAGAATCCGCAGAACGTGTTAATGGAAAAGAAATTTATTTAATTCATGAACCTATGGCAGCGGCTATTGGGATTGGGATTGATATTATGCAACCTAAAGGAAACATGATCGTTGATATAGGTGGTGGAACAACCGAAATTGCAGTAATTGCACTAGGTGGAATTGTATGTGACAAATCTATTAAAGTTGCTGGAGATGTGTTTACTAATGATATTATTTACTATATGCGTACGCAACACAACTTGTATGTAGGTGATCGTACTGCTGAAAAAATTAAAATTCAAATTGGTGCAGCTACTGAAGATTTAGACATTCCGCCTGAAGACATGAGCGTTCAAGGACGTGACTTACTTACAGGAAAACCTAAGCAGGTTCAAATCTCGCATAGAGAGATTGCTAAAGCTTTAGACAAATCTATTTTGCGTGTTGAAGATGCAGTCATGGAGACCTTATCAAAAACGCCTCCTGAGCTTGCTGCTGATATCTATAATACAGGGATTTATTTGGCTGGTGGTGGCTCAATGCTTCGTGGTTTAGATAAACGTCTGTCTCAAAAAACAGATTTACCTGTTTACATTTCGGAAGATCCTTTAAGAGCGGTTGTTAGAGGAACTGGAATTGTATTAAAAAACATTACTAAATATAAAAACGTATTGATTAAATAGACACATCCCAATTAAACATCAAAATAATGTATATAAATTGTTTCTTTTCTGCTTATTCATCGTTTAAAAATATAACCTTAACTAAGGCTATGCTTAAATTTTTAGCCTTGACTAATCAAAAAATAATTCAATTTAGTTACACATCATTCTGAAATTCAATTGGTATAAAAAATGCAACAAATCATTAACTTTTTAATAAGAAACAAAACTTTTCTTTTGTTTTTGTTGTTGTTTTCTATTTCGCTTCTACTAACTTTTCAATCACACTCCTACCATAAAAGCAAGTTTATTAATTCGGCAAATTTTTTAACTGGCGGAATTTACAAATCGGCAAATAATATTAAACAATACTTTGGGTTAAAAAAAGAAAATGAAACTCTTTTAGAAGAAAATAATAGATTAAAATCTATTTTATATAATGCTGAAAAAGGCAATTCAAAACATTCTTATTTAAATAAAAATACTACAAATAATTACAAATTAATTCCTGCACAAGTATATAAAAACAGCTATTCTTCAACTAATAATTATCTTACAATAAGTAAAGGAGAAAAAGATAGTATTAAACAAGACCTTGGAGTAATCACCTCCAAAGGAATAATCGGCATAATAGATAATACTTCAAAAAAATTCTCCAGGGTGTTGTCTATTTTGAATACAAATAGCAGGATTAACGCCCAACTTAAAAAGACTAACCATTTTGGAACACTAACATGGAATACAGAATCGACTCAACTTGTACAACTTATTGATATTCCAAAACTTGCTCCAGTTGCTATTGGTGACACTATTATTACTGGTGGACGATCAACTATTTTCCCCAAAGGAATAGGTATTGGTGAAGTCGTATCATTTAAATTAGATGAAACTGAAAACTATTACAGTATCGATATAAAATTATTTAATGACATGACAAATATTGGTCATGTTTATATTATAGAGAATCTTGATGCTAAAGAAATTTCAATACTAAACCAACAAGATGAATAGTATTGTTTCTTCAAATATTGCACGGTTTATTGTATTGATTTTGATACAAGTTATTGTGTTGAATAATATAAACTTTTTAGGATACATCAACCCATATATTTATATCTTATTTATTATTCTTTATCCTATAAAAAATAATCGCCTTTTGTTTATTTTCCTGAGTTTTTTATTGGGGTTAACTATCGATTTATTTTTAGATTCTGGAGGGGTAAATGCTGCGGCTTGTGTAAGTATTGCTTATATACGCCCTGTTATTTTAAAATTTGTTTTTGGCATTATATACGACCATCAAACTGTTAAGTTTAACACAATAGAATTTGGACAGCGAATAACTTATTTTTCAATAATAGTTTTAATTCACCACCTCATATTATTTTCTCTTGAAGTTTTTAACACATCCCAAATACTTTTAATTCTAAAAAAGACGTTATTCTCAAGTATATTTACAATTATACTTTGTATTTTAATAACTATCTTATTCAGTAGGAAAAATAAATGAGAAAACTACTACTTTTTTCAATTGTAATATTAGTAGGACTACTTTTTATTGCAAGGCTATTTTACCTTCAAGTATATTCTAACGATGTTTATGATATATACGAAGATAATGCTATACGTAAAGTATTTCATTATCCTAAACGAGGCTATGTATATGATAGGAATGGAGAATTATTAGTGGCTAATCAGCCTTCTTATGATGTTATGATTATTCCTCGTGAAGTCGAACCCTTAGACACAATAGAATTCTGCTCATTATTAAAAATCTCTAAAGAAAAATTCATAAAAACCTTTAAAAAATCATATCGCTTTTCGCCACGATTACCTTCGCCCTTTTTAGCACATCTCTCTAAAGAAGATTATGCTTTTCTATCTGAAAAAATGAGAAAATACAAAGGCTTTTATATTCAAAAAAGATCTTTACGAGATTATCAAACTTCTATTGGAGCTAATGTTTTAGGGTTTATTGCAGAAGCTAATCAAAAAATTATTAAAAATGATGCTTTTTACCAAATGGGTGATTTAATTGGTAAGCAAGGCATAGAACTCTCTTATGAAAACGATTTGCGAGGTGTAAAAGG
>JAGLKH010000348.1 GCA_023141985.1 Flavobacteriaceae bacterium
TTCTTTTGGATAGGAGCAACTCCTTTAAAAATTATTCAATCTTGGTATGAAGGCTTTTGGACACTTCTTGAGTTTGGTATGCAAATGGTTTTATTAATTATTACGGGTTACAGTATTGCTTTATCACCACTTGTAAAAAAAGGTATAGATCGTCTTACTCAATATATCAAAACGCCAAAACAAGTATATGTATTTGTAGTTCTAATTGGTGTTTTATTAAGCATGATAAGTTGGGGTTGGTTAGTGATTACAGCTTTATTAGCAAGAGAATTAGCCTTGCGTGTTAAAGGTATTAACTATTCTTACCTTATTGCTTGTGTGTATTTTTCTCATATTAGCTGGGTGAGCGGGCTCTCAAGCTCAATCCCACTTTTGTTGAACACTAAAAAAAATTATTTAATTGAAGGTGGAATTTTACCTGGTACAATAGCAACTAATTATACTTTAGGATCTTTTTTAAATATAGGAATGATACTATTATTTGTTGTTATAGCTCCTTTAATAATGTTTTTACTTATTCCTAAAGATAATAGCGGAAAAGAGTTGAGCGATATGTTGAATGCTAAAAACAAAGCTACATCATTAACCATAAAAGAAGAAGCTGCTAGCCTAAAATTACCCTTTAAAGCAATGTCCGATGGTTTAAATAATAGCATTGTATTACAATATATTATTGGACTTATGGGATTAACTTATATTATCTTTCATTTTAGTACTAAAGGACTCGATTTGAACTTAAACATAATGATTTTTGTCTTTTTAATACTAGGCCTCTTTTTTCATAAAACACCTATGAGATATACCATTTCTATGAAGAGAGCTAGCGGAAATGTGTCAGGTATTCTTTTTCAATTCCCATTTTATGCAGGTATAATGGGAATTATGACGTTTACTGGATTGGGAGCTGAATTAGGACAATTAATAGCATCCATTGCCACTATAGATAGTTATCCTTTTTATGCATATGTTCTTGGAGGTATTGTGAATTTTGCAATTCCATCAGGTGGCGGAGAATTTGCAGTTATTGGTCCAAGTGTTATAGAAGCCGTTAATAATATTGGTGCTGGATTAAATCCAGCCGAAATGACAACAATGATCTCAAGGGCTTCATTAGCATTAGCTTATGGTGAGGCTTTAACTAACTTATTACAGCCTTTTTATCTTTTATTAATTCTACCAATTATGGCTGCAGGAATAAAATTACAAGCAAGAGATGTAATGGGGTATTTAGTCATTCCTTTTCTTATATTCTTTATTATCCAAATAATTATGGTAGTGTGGATGCCGCTTTAGATTACTTATTATAAATGCAGTTTATGATATGTTATATAAAAGTAAAAACACGAAAGATATGTTTAAGAAATTAACTGATGAGTTGGATTAGATAATCAATCTGTTTGTCAAGAACTCCAATTAATTTATAAGATTTCTGCCTTTGAAGGAACTAAAGAGCAGATTTAAACTGCTCTAAAAAACGTACATCATTTTCGCTTAATAAACGAATATCACTAATTTGGTGTAACAATAGTGCAATACGATCTATCCCCATTCCAAATGCAAAACCAGAATATGTTTTAGAATCGATACCACAATTATCTAAAACATTAGGATCTACCATACCGCAACCCATTATTTCTAACCAACCTGTGCCTTTAGTCATTTTATAATCGGTTTCGGTTTCAAGTCCCCAATATACATCTACCTCAGCACTTGGCTCGGTAAACGGAAAATATGAAGGGCGCAATCGTATTTTAGATTTTCCAAACAGTTCGGTTGTAAAGTATTGCAAGGTTTGTTTGAGGTCGGCAAAACTTACATCTTTATCTATATACAAGCCTTCTACTTGATGAAAAAAACAATGCGAACGTGCCGAAATTGCTTCGTTACGATACACTCTTCCCGGAGAAATAGTACGAATTGGTGGTTTGTTATTTTCCATATAACGTACCTGTACAGAACTTGTATGTGTACGCAATAAAATATCCGGATTGGTTTGAATAAAGAACGTATCCTGCATATCTCTTGCGGGATGATACTCCGGTAAATTTAATGCTGTAAAATTATGCCAATCGTCTTCAATTTCCGGACCTTCGCTTACATTAAAACCAATGCGTGAAAAAATATCTATAATCTGGTTTTTAACTAATGATATAGGATGACGAGCACCAATTTCTATAGATTCTCCGGGTCGTGATAAATCGCCGAAAACGCCTTTTACTTGTTCTTTGTTTTCTAACTCTGCTTTTAAAGTGTTCACTTTATTTTGAGCAGTAGTCTTAAGCGTGTTTATAGCTTGCCCGAATTCTTTTTTCTGGTCGTTTGCGATATTTTTAAACTCAGCAAAAAAATCGTTAAGCAATCCCTTTTTACCTAAATATTTTATACGAAACGCTTCAACTTCTTCTTTAGATTGTGTTGTAAACGCTTCTGCTTCTGCAATAAGTTCTTTAATCTTATCTATCATGATATCACTTCAAAATGAATGGGCAAATTTAACAAATCTTATTGTATAAATTTGGTTTCCAGAAAATAGTTTACAATAGCGTCCTTCATTAATATGCTTTGTTCTCCAGCTTTTAAATGTGGTAACTCTTCCTTTGTTTTATAATGAGGCCACCCTTGTTCGTCAAAATAATCGAATTCGTAATAACCATAAGGCTCCAATAACTTACAAATAGCAATGTGCATTAAGCCTATTTTATCTTCTTTTTTATATTCACGGTGTAACTGCCCGAGTTCTTGAATACCAATTAAATATATTACTGCATCTAAATCTAAAATGTCTCCATTGGCAAATTGAGAAGATAATTTTTCTACTACTGCTTTCCATCGCTGTTTTAATTGTTCGTCTCTTGACATACTTTTTTTAGTAACAAATGCGTTAATCTACGAAGTGGTAAAGTTAATTTATATTTGCTAAAATTATTATAAACATGAATGTTTTAGATATTGCTTTAGGTGCATTAATTTTGTTTGGTCTTGTTCGTGGTCTAATGAAAGGGCTTTTTGTGGAAATTGCTTCAATTGTTGCTTTAATTCTTGGAATTTATGGTGCCATACACTTTAGTAATTTTGTCGCCGAATTTTTAGAAAGCCGTGTAGAATGGGATGAACAATACATAAATATTACAGCCTTTGCTATTACATTTGTTATTATTGTAATAGCAATTGCTATGGCTGGAAAAGCGCTGACTAAGTTAGCAGATTTTGCTTCTCTTGGTATCTTAAACAAACTTCTTGGCGGAGTTTTTGGTGCTCTAAAAGTTGGGTTAATATTAAGTGTTATATTAATCGTTTTTAACAAAATGAATAGTACTATCCCCTTAGTTGAAGAACATGAGATAAAAGATTCAATCCTTTATAGTCCTGTAAAATCTATTGCGCCATTGATTTTTCCTAGTATAATTAATGAAGAGGAAAGTGATCCTAATTCTTAACCCTAACTAATTATGATAAATTTCTTTAAGTTCGGTATTGTTTTGAACAGTAACGTTTAAATCTTTAATTAATCCTGTTGTTAAGCCATAAACCCAACCATGTAAAGATAGCTTTCTATCGCTTCTCCATGCTCTTTGCACAATAGAAGTTTTTGCTAAATGGTAAACTTGTTCCATTACATTTAGCTCTACAAACCTATCCAAACGTTCCTGCTTTTTTGTAATATTTTCTAACTCGTCAAAATGCAACCTGTAAACATCTTTTATGTGCCTGATCCAATTATCTGTTAAATTATTTTTCCCTTTCTCTGTAGCTGCTTTAATGCCTCCGCAACCATAATGACCACAAACGATAATGTGCTCTATTTTAAGTGTGTTTACAGCGTAATCTAAAACGCTTAACATATTCATATCTGTATGCACTACCATATTGGCAATATTGCGATGTACAAAGACTTCTCCAGGTGAAGTTCCTGTGATTTCGTTAGCAGGAACTCTACTGTCTGCACAGCCTATCCAAAGTAAAGGTGGATTATGCTTTTTGGAAAGATTTTTGAAAAACTCTGGGTCTTGAGATAATTTGTTTTGGACCCACTTTTTATTATTCTCAATTAACTTTTTATAAAAATCAGACATGTATTGAACCGTAAGTTATATGGCAAAAATATAAAAATCCTTGTTACTAATTACAATTCTTTAATATCTACAGAAGGTATCCATCCTGTTTTTCCATTGGCAAGCTTAATTTTTGTCCAATTTTTATTGTAGATTTCTAAAACTTGAACCTTAGTGCCTTCGTGTAGTTTAAAAGCGATTTCGCTTTTCAAATTTGGCTCATTTTTTATTTCACTCTCTTGAGCAAAAACTATTGCTGGATTATCTTTTTGTTCATGATCATACCTTTGAAATG
>JAGLKH010000349.1 GCA_023141985.1 Flavobacteriaceae bacterium
AATCGTTTACTCGTAGATGAATATGAAAAATAATAGGCTAAAAATAACACAACAAATAGCGCGACAAAAAATACAGAAAGTTTTGCCCAAGTATCAAAGCTATACTTATTAATAACTTGATTTGCGATTTTAGAAAACCCCATTTCAGGCATAATTTCTATATCGTCGATAGTCATATTTTTAGCAAAAGACATATTATTAATTATATCATTATCATTTGGTGATAACTGTAACGCCTTTTCGAAATAATATACACTTGGTGCTATTCTGTTTAGTTTATAATAAGCATTTGCTAAATTAAAGTAAAGTTCAGCCGAATGATTTTTAGTGTCTAAAATACGTTCATAAGTATTTATAGCATCTTGAAATTTTCCTTCATTATATAAACTGTTCCCTTGACTAAACAACGTATTGTTTTGAGCCATTGAAAATGTGCTTATTAGTAATATTATAATGTATATTATTTTCTTCATGAGATTCTTCTCTTTGTCTGGAATAACATTATCTTATTTGTTTATCTATTGTTGAAATAACGCTTACTGCTTTATCATAATCTTGCTGCATTTCTACATTAGAAAATGGTGTATATCTCGCCAATTCGCAGCTCTTTAATAAATTATTAAATTCAATAATAGTATTTTCGTTTATTGATTTTTTTAAAAGTAATTCTTTAATTTTATCTTTACTGAATTCGCTGGTTTCAATGTTTAATTTCGCTTTTAAATAATTATGAAGTGCTCTTTCTAAAGCATTATAAAACGATTCTTTATTGCCTAAAGCTTTCTTTGCTTCACTTAAATATTTTCGTGCTAATTTATTGGCTCTTCTAACTTTCATACCAATTACATCTCTATCTCTTTCACCCTTTTTCTTTCTAATAAAAATGGCAATAGGAATTGCTAAAAATGGCATTAATAAAACACTCCAAAATAGTTTTGTTTTAAAAAAGTGCTTATGGCTTATTGGCACTAAATTCGGCTTGGTTTTAAATGATAAAAATTGCTCGTTAGATAAAACAATTTGTTTTTTACTATTTGCTGAAACCGAAGTGCCTTTGCTACTTAAATTACTATTTGTTGGGCCATCGGTAACGTTTAAAACCAATTCATTTGATGTAATTGTTTTATAGCTTTTCGTTTCTAAATCAAAAAACGAAAACGAAATACTTGGTATAGGATATTTACCTTGAAATGATGGCACAATAGTATATGAATCTGATATTTTACCCTGCATTCCTGATAAGTTAGTGCTTACATTTTCTGTATGTTCCGGCTCGTAAACTTCTAATGAACTAGGCAATGTTAATCTTGGGAGTTTAAATAATTTTAAGTTCCCTTTTCCTGTAACTTCTATATTAGCTTGCAAAGCTTCAGTTGCTTTTAGTTCGCTCTTTGAAGTGCTAACTTTAAAATTAAATTTGCCTACTGCACCAGTAAAATTATCTGGTTTTCCGTTTTCAGGTAATGGTTTAACTGTTATCGTTTTTTTAGCTGTAGTAATGGTTTTCTGAACAGTTTCCAAAATTCTGTTTCCAAAAAAATCTCGCCTATTTGTAGGTACCTCAACAGAAATATTTAATGCCAAAGGAGCTAAATTTAATTTCCCTGTTTTTTGTGGATATAACACAATTTTACGAACAAGAACGTAATGATAATCTTCTCCTTTATAAGTGGCATTTTGCAATTTTAATTCTTTAATTGCAATATTTTGACTCCAAAAATCATTGTATCTAGGATTATCGAGTACTCTCAAATTACTCAACCTAACATTTGGTGAGACATATAACCTATAAACTACGGTTATTGCTTCGTTTAAATACGGATTGGTTTTAGATATTTCTGCTACCAAGTCTATGTTTTCTGACACAAT
The DNA here is from genome assembly GCA_023141985.1 of Flavobacteriaceae bacterium. Taxonomy (GTDB): domain Bacteria; phylum Bacteroidota; class Bacteroidia; order Flavobacteriales; family Flavobacteriaceae; genus PRS1. The sequence goes on from JAGLKH010000349.1 coordinate 1,870, forward strand.
ATAATTTGGGTCGTTAGGATTTGTAGGCTTATCTACTGCTGATGTGACCTCAATTTTAACAGGTAAGGTCTTATAGGTTTCTCCATCAATTTCGATTGTGGCTTGGGTAATAGTAAATTTACCTCTCTTTTTTGGTGTTAAAAAATAACTGTAAGTTTTAGAATATGACTTTACACCATTTAACCATGAATTACTTATAGATTGATTAGGCCCAATTACTGAAAAATGTTCGAAACTTGGAGGATTAAAATTATCTCCATCTCTATTCATGACAAAATCTATACGAAGACGCTCATTTATTCCAAGCTTTTTCTTGCTAACTTTAGCTTCAAAAGTGACTTGGGCAGTTAAAATACTTGTACTAAGTATAATGACAAATAATAATATGTTTTTTATTAGCTTCATTCTTAAAATAACGAACAATGATTAAGATTTCCGCCTTCGCGGAAATGACAAATACACCTACTTACCAATCCTTTTCTGTTTTTATTTTTTCTCCTTTAACCTTTTGGGCATTTACTTTTTTTTGTACTTTCTTTTCTTGGTTATTCATTGCCTCAAGTAGATTCTTTACTTGTTGAGGTGATAATTTTCCAGGTTGAGATTGCTGCTCTTTCTTTTCATTTTTAGGGTCTCCATCCTTTTTATCTCCCCTTTCATCTTTCGGTTTTCCGTCTTTATCTTCTTTATCATCACCATCTTTCTTATCTTCTTTATCATCGCCCTCTTTTTTATCTTCATTCTCTTTGTCCTGATCTTTTTTATCTTCATTCTCCTTATCATCATCTCCTCCGCCGCCATCTCCCTGTTGCTCGGCACATTCTTTTGCTAAAACAAGATTATACCTGGTTTCTTCATCTGCCGGGTCGTTTCGTAATGCGTTTTTAAATGCCTCTACAGCTTCTTTACATTTTTTTTGTTGCATTAATGCGTTACCAATATTATGATATGCTTGATGCTTTTCCGTTTTAGTAGTTGCTATTTTTGCCGTTTCTAAATGCCTTTGTAGAGCTTCGCTATAATGTCCTGTTTTATAGTAAGCATTGCCTAAATTATAAGTGCCGGTAGTATTGCCGGGTTTTTCTGAAATGGCTTTTCTATATTCCTTTTCTGCAGCTACAAAATCTTCATCCACCAGGATATTTCCATCATACACATAATCGTTAGATTTTTGCAATGCTTTATCTTTTTCTTCTTGAGCAAAAGAAAACGTTGTGATTAAGATGACTATAATTACAATTAATTGCTTCATTTTATAATATTATAAACACAATATATAAAACCTTGTGTTTTTGTTCGTTAAAGAATTTATAAAATATTTATTATCCTAATTTAGTTTCTATTAATAAGGTTTCCGCTTTCGCGGAAATTATAAATTTTCGTTAAATAAATTTAAACGATTTAGCCAAGCTGTTTTTCGTTCTAATAAAAATATATCTATAAATAAGAAAAATAAGCCTAAGCCTAAAAACCATTGAAATTGATCTTTATACTCGGCAAATTGTTTGGCTTCAAATTCCTTTTTATCCATTTTGTTTAAAATCTCTCTAATTGCTTCGACTACCTGATTCGTGTTCGCTCCATTAATATACTCACCTTTTGCTTCAACAGCAATACTTTTTAAAATTTCTTCATTTAACCTTGTAATCACTGTTTCGCCTTGATTGTCTTTTTTATAATTAAGCACAATGCCGTTACGTTTTATTGGTATTGGCCCACCATTTTCATCTCCTACTCCAATAGTAAAAATTCGAATACCTTCTTCGTTAGCTTCTTCGGCGATGTTTGAAGCGATATTATTATGATCTTCTCCGTCGGATATAATTATAAGGACACGATTTGTTTGTTCTTCATCATCATAATAGGTTCTTGCTAATTGTATGGCTTGATCTATCGCTGTTCCTTGAGACGATAACATGTCGGTGTTCATGCTTTGTAAAAACATTTTTGCAGCAGCATAGTCTGTAGTAATTGGTAATTGAGGAAATGCTTTTCCTGCATAGGCAATAATACCTATTCTATCGCTTGCCAAATTATTTATAATTTGAGTCACTAATTGTTTAGCCTTTTCCAATCTATTTGGTGCTATATCCTCTGCCAACATACTTTTAGAAACATCTATGGCAAATACAATATCTACACCTTCTCGTTTTATCGTTTCTAATTTTGTTCCAATTTTAGGATTTACTAACGCAATTATTAAACATCCAAATGCTAAGCACAACACAGTAAGTTTTAATATAGGCTTAAATAAGGAACGGTTTGGACTCAATTTTTTAAGCAATTTTTTGCTGATAAATTTATTTTGAACATATTTTTTCCATAACTGAAGCAACAGAAATAATACTACAATTGCTGGAATAACCAGTAGCAACCAAAACCATAATTTTTCTTCTAATTGATACATCTATATGAAACTTCTAAATATTGTAAATCTTAATAACAATTCTAACATTAAAAATAAACCCGCGAGTAAAACTAATGGGCGAAATTTCTCTTCGTAATTATAGAATTTAAATTCCTCGACATCTGTTTTTTCTAATTTATCTATTTCTTTATAAATTTCTTTTAATTTCTTATTATTTGTAGCCCTAAAATATTGCCCTCCTGTAACTTCAGCAATCTCTTTTAATAAGTCTTCATCAATCTCAACCTTTACTCTTCTATACTCGAAACTTCCATCACGATGTATGGCAACTGGAGATAAAGCCATTCCGTTAGTTCCTAAACCAATTGTATAGGTTTTAATACCATATTCTACCGCTAATTCGCTTGCGGTATTTGGATCTATAAACCCTGAGTTATTTACCCCATCTGTTAATAAGATAATCACTTTACTTTTAGCTTTACTGTCTTTTATCCTGTTTACAGCAGTTGCTAAACCCATTCCTATGGCTGTTCCTGCTTGAATTATTGTGTTATATTTTATCTCTTTTAAGGACCTTAAAACAATAGATTTATCGCTTGTTATTGGTGTTTTAGTGTAACTTTCCCCAGCATATTCGACTAATCCTATTCTGTCGTTTGGGCGCCCTTTAATAAATTCTGCGGCTACATTTTTTAGAGCTTCTAAACGGTTAGGTTTTAAATCTTTTGCGAGCATACTTGCAGAAACATCAATAGCCATAACTATATCTATTCCTCTTGTAGTTTTAGTTTTAGTTGAAACATCTACCGTTTGAGGCCTTGCCAGAGCAGTAATAATCAATACTAATGCTAATAATCGGAAAATAAACATTAAGTGTTTTAATTTTGGAAGCCAAGAACTATCAACTTTAAATCCTTTAACACTAGATATTTTAAATGCTGCAGTTTGTTTTTTGTGTTTTAAGACGTACCATAGAATAGCTATTGGAATACATAATAGTAACCAAAACATTTGTTTATTAATAAATTCTATGCCTTCAAACATTTATTCGTCTTCTTCTAATTTAATTAATTCTATCGAGTTCATTATTCGCTCTACAATTTGTTCTGCATACACATCATTATCTTTCCAAATCAACATCACATTTTGTAAAATATTTTCGTTTGTGAAACCAAGTAAAATATAATTTCCGCTTTCAAAACTGTCTGGTATTACAGTTGGAAAACTAGCTGTCCCATAAGTTTTTAATCCTTCTGCGCCATTAGGTGTTATAAACTGTTCGCTTTTAACAATTATATTTTCAACGCCTTTACTTTCTAGTGTCTTTAAACTACCTTCTGCGGCTTGATTTAAGTCTATTTTATTCTTGTTTTCAGTTTCTTCTCCTCCTTGTTTGTTAATTTTAGTAGTGCTAACTACAATCTCAATATTTGAGATTAAACCACCATATCCAAACATGGTAACTTCAATTTCATCTTTTAATTCATCAGGCAGTTCGACAGAAACACGTTCAAGAACCTTTGGTGTAGTAATAGTAATTCCAGGCGCTCCATACTCGCTAGTTACCCAATCTTTAATTTCTAACAACTCTTTACTTTCATGACCAATAATTGTATCCTTTACATACTCAAAACCAAATTTTATTACAAACCCAGCGATGGTTGCAAATAAAAGAAATACAGCCACAATTATTGTTATAATAATTTTTCTGCGTTTCTTTTTACGTTCCTGTTCTTCTTTATATTTTTGATTCAACAATTTTTCTTCTTCGGTAGGTTCTGGGAGTGCTTCTTTTACATGGTCAATCTCTAAATCTATTGTATTTCTATCTAATTTGGCAAGTGCAATATCTGGTTTAGATTTTGCGAATTTTACTAAATCTGCTCTTTTTAAAATATTTTCAATACTCTTAATATCTTCCTTGCTTAAATCAATTTGTTGCCCATCTTTTAAAAGATGTAATCTGTTTATTAATTCTTCAGTAGTACTTTCAAGGGAATGGTCGTAAACTTTTTCATCAAGATATTTTCTTATGATTCCTGTTAACTCTGAATAGTATTCTTTTATTTCTTCATTTTTTAAATACCCTGATTGATCCAATTCTTGTAATGCTAGTTTGGCTCTCTCATAAGGTGGAAGCAAAGCAATCTTTTCTTCTTTAGTGAGTGGTTTTTCTCTCCATACAAACCAATATAGCAACCCTGTGACAATAGCCAATATTAATACTATATAGAGTAAGTATTTCCACCACATACTTGGGCTCTTACTTACTTCAATAATTGGTTTTATATCAAATAACCCTTGTTTAGTCGTATCTACAACAATGTTATTTACCTCAACTTTTAAAGAGTCTGTGAAGATTGTTTTATTACCAATTATTATTTTTTGTCTTGGAATGGTATATACCCCCGAATCAAATTGTGTTAAACCATATTTTTTTATAAGCTGAAATCTTGCATTTTGTTTTGTAGTATCAACTTTATAAGATTCTATCAATTCTAGTGGCGAAAAGGTTTGTCCTTCGGGAAAAACAACTAATTCTGTTGAATCTGCTTCTACTTGAATTTTATAAGTAATCTGCTCTCCAATTTTTATTGATGTTGAATCTATTGTAGATGTAACCTGCGCTAATGAGAA
>JAGLKH010000035.1 GCA_023141985.1 Flavobacteriaceae bacterium
ACTTTTATAACATTTTTTGTTTTTAGCGATTGCAAAAAACATTTTTAATTATATCAATATGTTCATTTTTTGCATTTAATCGGTATTTTTTGCGTTTAATCGATATTTATGTATATATTGCGCAAGTTCTATTTTATGGAATTCGAATAAAAGAGATGAAAAAATTAACGTCTTTAATAAAGTTAAAGTCTAAAACATAACAAGAAACAGTGCAAAAATTAGAATACCGTTATATCAATTTACAAAAAATAGAAGAGGACACCTTTGGTGATAGGACAATCTTAAAAATGATTATTGAATTATTTATTGAGGGTATAGATGAGTTTGTTGGTGTCTTAAATAAAGAAATGAAAAATAAAAACTGGCAAGTGTTATTTCAGGCAACACATAAAATAAAACCAAACCTAAGTATGTTTGGAATTAAAAAATTAGAGCCCGCGATACATCAATTAGAAAATAATTTTAGAAATGAACAAGATCTGGATAATGTTGAAATACTTGTTAACTCAAGCATTTCTATTTTTAAACAGGTTAAAGTTGAATTACAAACCGAACTAAAATCAATGAATGATGAGTAAAAATAAAATTGTTTTAGCAGAAGATAATTCAACACTATCATTATTATTGAAATTTAGGTTAGAAAAAGAAGGTTATGAATTACTAATGGCCGTAGACGGCAAAGAAGCAGTTGATCTCATTGAGAGCCAAAGCCCCGATTTAGTTATTACTGATATTATGATGCCTTTTATAAGTGGGCTTGAAGTAATTAGTCATGTGAGAAACAAATTAGCCTTAGAAATTCCAATTATCGTTTTTTCTTCTGCTGGCCAAGAGGAAATGGTTCTTAAAGCTTTTAGTTTAGGAGCTAATGATTTTATGGGAAAACCATTTAGTCCTAATGAGTTAGTAATTAGAGTTAAAAGATTATTAGGCTAATATTACCAGAATTAAAAACGTATGATAGACTATCAATATTTTATTGATCATTTTGAAGAATTCCCTTTCTTAGTTCAACTCGTTTGGAGAATAAGTGTAGTATTATTTTTGACAATAATTCTACTTACAATTTATTTGAAAGTAATAAGGTATCACTTAAGAAAAAAGGAAAATGAATATAAAACCTTCAAAAAAGAGTATGAAGCATTGTTAGTGGAATATTTGTATGCGGATAAGGAAAATGAACAAATTAGCAATGAACAGCAATCTATAATTCTTAAAATAAAAACCCATATTCCAATTAAATATAAAAGGAAAATGGTCATTTCAGTTTTATATAATCTAATGAATGAAGTCTCTGGAGAAATGGCAGATTCAATTAAAACGCTTTATTATCAAACAGGTCTTATTGATTATGCTTTAACAAGATTGAAAAATAAAAACTGGTTTGTAATAGCAAAAGGTATAGGAGAACTTAGACGCTTTAAAGTTGAAGAGGCTCATGATGAAGTTGCTAAGTTTATTAAACACCCAAAAAATGAAGTTCGTAAAGAAACGCAATTGTATTTGGTGAACTTATTTCGATTTGAAGGGCTTTCATTTTTAAACGAATTAAAAACGCCATTATCAGAATGGGCTCAATTACAGTTGCTTGAAGTTTTACAAAAATTTGACGATCAACAAATTTGTGATATAAAACCTTGGTTAAAATCTAAAAATGACACCGTTGTTTTATTTGCCTTAAAACTTGCCCAAATATATAATCAGTTTGAAGTAAAAGATATACTCATTGAATTACTTTCTCATAAAGAGAAAGAAATTAGAATTTGTGTTATTGAAGTGTTAACTAACTTGTATGGAATTGAAGCAAAAGAGATGTTAAAAACAAACTTCAATCAATTAAGTATAGAAGAGCAACTCAGCTTTTTTAAATTGTTAGAAAACTTAGTCGACCCTTCAGATGAGACTTTTATTGAACAACATCTTTTTCATAAAAACTTTGAAATACAATTATTAGCTCTTAAAATATTAAAAACAATTAATATAGATAAGTTCTTGAGCTTAAATAAATTGAGATCAAACAAAGAAGTTCCTGAGATGTATAAATTCGCAAATAATAGTTAATATATGGATTCCAGTACGTTAGATATAATTTTAAAAATAATTCATTATTTGTTTTTTGCTTACGCTTTTTCAGCAATAGGGTCTTATATCATATTGTCTATCATTTCAGGAAAAGAAACAATTGATTACCTTAAAAGGAAAAGCTTTGTTAATTATAAAGACATACTGTCTTCAACTATGGCTCCCACTATAACTATAATTGCACCTGCGTACAATGAAAGTCTTAATGTAGTTGAGAATGTAAGATCATTATTATCAAATCATTATGTTAATTATAATGTAATAATAGTTAATGATGGGAGTAAGGATGACAGCCTGGAAAAATTAATAGCAGCCTATGACTTAGATAAAGTTGACTACATAATTAATGAAAAAATTAAAACAAAACCGCTTCGTTCCGGAGTCTTTAAATCAAAAAATCCAGCTTTTGAAAAACTTATGGTTGTCGATAAAGAAAATGGAGGTAAGGCTGATGCACTAAATATGGGACTAAATATCAGCACAAGTAAATATGTTGCTTGTATTGATGTTGATTGTTTATTAATTGAAGATGCCCTTCAAAAAATGATAAAGCCTTTTCTTGAAGTAACAGACGCTAAAGTAATTGCCACAGGAGGCGTTATTCGCATAGCAAATTCCTGCGTTATTAATGGCGGTAAATTGATAGATGTTAATTTACCTAAGAGCTTACTCTTGCAATCTCAAATTTTAGAATATTTAAGAGCTTTTTTACTTGGTAGAATGGCTTGGAGCAGGTTAAATGGTCTATTAGTAATTTCTGGAGCATTTGGGGTATTTGATAAAAAAATAGCCATTGATGTTGGAGGTTACGATACCAATACTGTTGGAGAAGATATGGAGATAATAGTACGTATGAGGAGATATATGGAAGAACAAGGTAGAAAATATAAAGTCTCTTATATTCCAGATCCACTTTGTTGGACAGAAGCACCGGATAATTATAAGATTTTTATTTCTCAGCGAAACAGATGGACAAGAGGAACCATAGAAACACTAAGAAAACATCGTAAAATTGGATTCAACCCAAAGTATGGGTCATTTGGGTTATTAAGTTATCCGTATTGGTTAATATTTGAGCGCCTGGCACCTATTATTGAGGTGGTTGGACTCCTTTATTTTGCGGTTTTAATTATTTTGAAAGAAGTAAGATGGGAATATGCATTATCTTTCCTTGTTTTAGCTTATTTATTTTCAGTTTTATTTTCTATTGCTGCCCTATATTCTGAAGAGTTAACATTTCATCAATATAAAAAGAAAGGCACAGGTTATAAATTAGTGTTATTAAGTGCATTAGAACCCTTTGTATTACATCCTTTTATATTATATGCTGCTATTAGAGGGAATATTGATTACTATTTCAACAAAAAAAAGAAATGGGGTGAGATGCAGCGAAAAGGATTAACCGGCAAAGAGGCTTAAAAAGTTTTATAAATTGGTGTTAGTATGAAATTCAATTTTCAAAATAAAGATATTTATAACTATGTGTATTTAACCATTTCGCTAATTTGTGCTTTTTGGTTTATAAGCATATTTGAGCTTTATTTATCATTTTCAAATGGAGTTAAAATACATGATTTAGAATCAGCTGTTTTATTTAAGTTTCTTAATGATTTTTGGGGTGGTTTGATAATAGGACTACTGTTGTTTCCCCTATTCCTTTTGATTAATTTGTTTATAAAAAAGAGAGCACTTATAGTCATAAAAGTAGTATTTGCACTTTTTGTAGTTATTCAATTTTCCCTGGTAAAATATAGTTTAACGACTTTACTAAACTTAGGAGCTGATATTTTAGGATATTCGTTTGATGATGTTTTTAGTACGGTTTCGATATCAGAGTCTATTTCTATAACTTATTTTTTTCCATTTGTAATTTTTCCATTACTATTTTTCCTGTTATACTTTATTATTAAGAAATATCTAAATGAACGAATAACGATCGGAATAAGCGTTTTATTTATTTTAATATTTGGAAGTCTAAAATTAATACTTTCAGGGGCTTCTGATGAGATATATCAAAATAAAATGGTGTATTTAACAAAAGATATTGTAAGATTTCAAACTGAAAAAAGTAAAATAAATGCTTATAATGTTTTTGATAGAAACGACTATCCTTTATTAAAACCATTTAGTGCTTCTAAAGATGTATTGTCTCCATTTTTGAATGTCAAAGAAGAAAAGCCAAATATAGTTGTTATAGTAGTTGAAGGTTTGGGTAGCGAGTTTGTAAATGGAAATCAATACAGTGGATTTACACCTTTTTTAGATTCCCTAATTTCAAAATCACTGTATTGGGAAAATTTTGTAAGTAACACAGGTAGATCGTTTGG
>JAGLKH010000350.1 GCA_023141985.1 Flavobacteriaceae bacterium
GTGACCACGGAGGGATTCAAACCCCCGACCGCTGGAGCCGAAATCCAGTGCTCTATTCAGCTGAGCTACGTGGCCATTAGTTCCTATGTAAATAAGAATCTCTTATTAATAATTTAGAATAATTTTTGCTTAACAATTGTTGAAATCGTTTTACCATCAGCTTGTCCTGCTAATTTTTTACTTACAATTCCCATAACTTTTCCCATATCTTTCATTCCGCTTGCTCCAATACTTTCAATTGTAGAAACAACAACTTTTTCAATATCTTCTTCACTTAAAGCTTCTGGTAAAAACTGACTTATAATTTTTGCTTCAGCCAATTCTGGGTCTGCTAAATCTTCTCGTCCTTGTTCCATGAATATTGCAGCACTATCTTTACGCTGTTTTACTTGCTTCTGAAGAATTTTTAATTCTTGTTCTTCTGTTAATTCTCCAGATACTCCAGTTTCTGTTTTTGCTAAAATAATAGCAGATTTCACTGCACGTAAAGCTGTTAAAGCTGTTTGATCTTTAGCTTTCATGGCTGTTTTTAAAGCAGTCATTAAGTCTTGCTGTAAACTCATAAGGTGTTTTTAATACTGCGAAGATAAATAAAAATAGATTCTTACCTTCTCAGGAATGACAAAAAATAGAAAGCGATTACACAGATCCCATTTTCATCGGGATTAGTTCAACTTAATTTTTTGATTGTGCTTTTGCTTTTCAAAAAAAAGCTTCACTAAAAAGAAAACCCGAAAAAAATTGAGGGAATATTTTTCGGGTTTATACCTAGTGTAAAACACTAAACTTACTTGCTATTAATCTACATTGTCATGCAAAAAGGAATTATTACTTCGCAATTGTATATCGTCATTTTCGTCTAAACCAAGAGACAATCTTGATGCATTAGTTTCTGATGAATGCTTCACATCTTCAAGATCTATACCTTGCCTTTTATAAGCTGGCTCTTTCTCTATATCATCAATTTTAGCGTTATTAAATTTATAATTAAAGTCTTTCATTTTTTGTCGTCGCTCATCAGCTCTTTCCTTTAATATTTCTGAAATTGGACTATTTATTGGGTCTATTTCTTCAGAAATAGTTTTTTCCTTTTCTTCTACGTCTAAAACTTTCTTTTCAAAAACTATTTCATTTTCGACTTCTAAGGCTACTTCATTTTTTTCGGCACTTTCGTTTATTGCCGATTCTAAAACAATATAGTTGTCTAATGCATAACGCGTTTCACCTTCTTCATTAGCTTCTGTTACAGTTATAAGTTCTATATAATCCTTTACAGGAATATTTTTTACGTTTTCTTCCAATTCAAACTTAAGCTCTTCATTAGCTGAAGGTTCTTCAATATCTATTGAATGTGTAGATATTGGCAAATCGAAGGTTAACATGGTTTGCTCTTTTGGTGCATCTTCAACTATCATCTCTTCAGAAACAACTTCATTAATGATAAAGTCTGTCTCTTTAACATTCAATAAAACTTCATCATAAATTACATCTAAGTTCTTAATCTCTTCGGTGCTCTTTACCAGGTCCATTTCAATTTCTTCATCAGCTAATAACGTATGAATAATTTTCTCTTCTTCTTTTTCAAGAATAATATCGGGTGTTATAATGGCTGGATCTCTTTCGGTAGTTAAATCTTGTTCGGTAGATTGATTGTCTTCCAAAGAGTGTATTACTTTTTTAGCTTCAGTATTAGTAATATCATCTTGCTGCTCTACATTAAAACCAGTAGCAATTATAGTTACAGAAATAGCATCTTCAATGGTTTCGTCTTCTCCAACTCCCATAATAATATTCGCTCCATGACCAGCTTCGGTTTGAATATGATCGTTAATTTCTCCTATTTCATCAATAGTAATTTCTTGAGAACCAGAAACGATAAGCAACAATACGTTTTTGGCTCCTGTAATTTTATTATCGTTTAATAATGGAGAATCCAATGCTTTTAAAATGGCATCATGTGCACGGTTTGAACCTGAAGAAGTGGCTGAACCCATAATAGCTGTTCCACTATTACTCAAAACTGTTTTAGCATCACGTAAATCGATGTTTTGTGTATAGTGATGTGTAATTACTTCGGCAATACCTCTTGAGGCAGTTGAAAGCACTTCATCGGCTTTAGAAAAACCAGCTTTAAACCCAAGGTTACCATAAACCTCACGAAGTTTATTATTATTTATTACGACTAAAGAATCTACATAATCCCGTAAAATTTCTACACCTTTTTGAGCTTGTATATTACGTATTTTTCCTTCGAATTGGAAAGGCATAGTCACAATTCCTACGGTTAAAATATCCATCTCTTTGGCCAATTTAGCAATAATTGGGGCAGCTCCTGTTCCAGTTCCACCTCCCATTCCAGCTGTTATAAACACCATTTTTGTGTTGGTGTCTAACATACGGCGAATGTCTTCAAGGCTTTCTACTGCAGCTTGTTCTCCAATTTCTGGATTAGCACCTGCACCTAATCCTTCGGTTAGGTTTACCCCAAGTTGAATTTTGTTAGGGACTCCACTGTTTTGTAATGCTTGTGCGTCTGTATTGCAAATTACAAAGTCAACGCCTTTAATGCCTTGTTGAAACATGTGGTTTATAGCGTTGCTACCTCCTCCACCTACACCAATTACCTTGATGACGTTGGATTGATTTTTTGGTAAATCGAAGGTTATATTACCAATTTTTTTGTTGCTACTCATAAAATTAGATTTTACTGGTTTAATTTTTATTCAATATTGTTGATTAATTAATTTAATATTTCTATTCTGCGTTATCTAAAAAATCTTTAACGCGTTCTGTTAATTTATCTAAAAATGATTTTCTTTCTTTTTTAGTTTGGGCTGATTCTAGTTCTTCATTTTCTTCATCGCAGTCCCCAAACTTGTGAGTACCCTCTTGAACCTTTTCCAAACATTTTTTTTCTTGTCTTCGCAATCCATCCATTACCAATCCTACTGCAGTTGCATATAATGGGCTTGTAACTTCATCGTCACTATCTCCAGCTAAATGTTCGTTTGGATAACCCACTCTCGTATCCATTCCTGTAATGTATTCTACCAACTGTTTTAAATGTTTTAATTGGCTTCCGCCTCCTGTTAAAACAATTCCAGCAATAAGTTTTTTCTTTCGCTCTTCGTGTCCATAATTTTTAATCTCAACGTAAACTTGTTCAACTATTTCTACTACTCGGGCATGTATAATCTTTGAGAGATTTTTTAGTGTAATCTCCTTTGGTTCTCTGCCTCTTAAGCCTGGAATGGAAACAATCTCATTATCTTTATTTTCACCAGGCCAAGCCGAACCAAATTTTATTTTTAATAATTCTGCTTGCTTTTCTATTATTGAACAACCTTCTTTAATATCTTCAGTTATTACATTTCCACCAAACGGAATTACTGCAGTATGACGAATAATACCATCTCTAAAAATTGCTAAATCTGTAGTACCCCCACCAATATCAATTAACGCAACTCCAGCTTCTTTTTCTTCTTGACTTAAAACAGCATTTGCTGATGCTAAAGGCTCTAATGTGATACCTTCTAATTCTAAACCTGCACTTTTAACACAGCGACCGATATTTCTAATAGACGATACTTGCCCCACTACAACATGGAAGTTAGCTTCTAATCGTCCACCATACATCCCTATGGGTTCTTTTACTTCTGCCTGACCATCAACTTTAAAATCTTGAGGCAATACATGAATAATTTCTTCACCTGGCAACATAACCAGTTTATGCACTTGATTTACTAAACGATCAATATCATCTTCGTCTATAACCAATTCTGAATTTTCTCGAGTAATGTAATCGCTATGCTGTAAACTTCTTATATGTTGTCCTGCGATACCTACTGTAACTTCTTCAATTTTAGCACCAGATTCTGTTTCGGCATCTTGTACTGCTTGTTGTATCGATTGAATAGTTTGTGTTATATTATTTACAACACCTCGATGAACACCCAAGCTTTTTGACCTACCAATACCAAGAATTTCTAATTTATCGTATTCGTTTTTGCGACCTACCATTGCCACAATCTTTGTTGTTCCTATGTCTAATCCTACTGAAATGTTTTTGCTCTCCATAGTCTACTTTTTAGTACACACCACTTGGTTTTCAAATTGTAAATTCACTTTACTATATTTTTTTAGTGTTTTATCTTTTTTTGCTTTTTGATAAAAGGCTTTAAAATTGTTTATTTTTTTATCCAACTTATCTAAATTTCCAAGAACGATTTGAAAATCTAACACTCTTGTTTTAAGTATTATTGTTTCATCTTGTTTTTGATAAATCTCAACGATATGAGTTTTTAAAAATTGGTCTTTATAAATTTTATTCGCTATTTTAAAAATATTTTTTAGATTGTTTTTTTCAACATATCCTTTAACAAATGGTACTCGTGCAGTATAATTTTTAGACAATGGCATAAAAAATCCTTCTTCATCTATATAATAAAATGCATTTGTGCTTACCCTTGCTATTGGTTTGCGTTGAATAACATCTGCTCTAACTTCACCATTAACAGTAAGATACACTTGTGCGGTTTTAATCATGGGATTAGAATTCAGGGCCAACTCTAAACTATTCAAATCTAAAATTTCTTTAGGCACATTTTTAACCTTCTGCTTATTTTGTATTAACAATTTATTAACCGATTCGAGTGTGATAAATAAATTGTCTTCTCCAATAAAATTTATATCAACTCTTGTCACATTACGTTCGGCATTTCGTATGGATGAAAACGCATACAAAAAGGTTACTAATAATAGTAAAATAAATGCTTTTATGTAATTCCTGTTAACTCGCAATGTCTAATTTTTCTTTTATATAATTTACTTCAGCTCCAATATCTCCAGCACCTAATGTTAAGATAATTCGAGCATTATTTTTATGTATCTCTGAAACGATTTCAGATTTCAAAATGAGTTTCTTTTTTGGGTTTTTTATTTTACTTAATAACCATTTAGATGTAACTCCTTCGATAGGCAGCTCTCTAGCAGGATATATATCTAGCAATAATATTGAATCAAATTGTGATAAACTTTGAGCAAACTCATTTACAAAATCTCTAGTTCTACTAAATAAATGTGGTTGGAAAATCACTAATGTTTTTTGATTTGGATACATTTCACACAACGCTTGATATACTGCATTAATTTCTTCTGGATGATGTGCATAATCGTCTATATAAATTAAATCATCTGTCTTAATTTGATAGGTGAATCTTCGTTTTACACCTTTGTAAGTTGCTAATGCACTGGCAAGTCTGTAAGGAGAACAACCAAATTCTACAGCCATTGCCAGTGCTATTAAAGCATTCGACAAATTATGTCTACCTGGTAGGTTAAATTTTAAATTTTCAATATTTTGAATAGGTGTTTTAATATCAAAGACGTAAGATCCGTTTTCAATTTTAATATTTGTTGCCACGTAATCTGCATCATCATCTACTGCGTAAGTAATACCTTTAATTGGTAAGCCTTTTTTTACAAATAATTTCCCGCCTGGTTTTAACTTTCTTGAAAAATCTCTAAATGATTCTTCTAAGGCTTCAGAAGCTCCATAAATATCTAAATGATCAGCATCCATTGACGTTATACAAGCATAATCTGGAGATAATGTTAAAAATGAACGGTCAAACTCATCGGCTTCAACTACAAAAACCTTATTTCCTTGCAAAATGAGATTAGAATTATAGTTTTCTGATATTCCACCTAAAAATGCGGTTACTTCTACATTACACTCTTTTAACAAATGCCCTAAAATACTTGTGGTAGTTGTTTTACCGTGTGTTCCTGCAATTGCTATACATGTTTTATTTTTTGTAATTAAACCTAAAACCTGAGAGCGTTTTAAAACTTGAAAATCATTATTTACAAAATAGGATAGTTCTTTATGGCTTTTTGGAATAGCAGGTGTATAGACTATTAAGGTGTTTTTTGGATTTAAAAAGTG
>JAGLKH010000351.1 GCA_023141985.1 Flavobacteriaceae bacterium
TTTGTTATTTCAGTTTGTGTTCTATCATACCCTGCAACATGCTTATTACAAGCAACGAAATAACGTGCTAAAGCACTCATTCCAATTCCGCCAATGCCTATAAAATAAATATTATGTATGCTATTCAAATTCATTTCTTTAATAGTTTTTCAACTTCGTCTGCTATATCTTTTGTTGCATTAACCAATGCTAATTTTTTTATGCTTGTTCCTAATTCAATTTGTTTTTCCTTAGAATTTACTAATTGGGAAAACTTGTTTTCAAAATCAACTTCCAAATCCTCTTCTTTAATTAAAATCGCTCCTTGTTTATCTACAATAGCATTAGCGTTTTTTGTTTGATGATCTTCAGCCACATTTGGAGATGGAATAAAAATAACCGGCTTTCCTACTATGCATAATTCGGAAACCGAACCAGCTCCAGCTCTAGAAATAATTATATCTGCAGCAGCATAAGCCATGTCCATTTTATTTATGAACGCATGAACTTGCACATGGTCTAAATCATTATATTGACTATATGAATTGTAATATAACTTTCCGCACTGCCAAATAATCTGTGCATTTTGAGTTTGGAAAAATTCTAATTTACCTTCTATCAATTGATTAATCCGTCTTGCTCCCAGGCTTCCTCCTATAATTAAAAGTGTAATTTTATTATGTTTAAGCTTAAAATAATCTTTAGCTTCTATTGAATTATTATCAATACTTAATATGTCTTCTCGTATTGGATTTCCAGTTTTTATTATTTTTTGTGCTGGGAAAAAACGTTCTAATCCATCGTAAGCCACACAAATTTTATTAGCCTTTTTTGCCAGTATTTTATTTGTAATTCCCGGATAAGAGTTTTGTTCTTGTATTAAACTTGGTATTTTTTTAGAAACTGCCATTTGCAATAATGGCCCACTAGCAAATCCTCCCGTCCCAATTACAACATCTGGTTTAAATACGCTCAAAATTTTTCTTGACTTTATTAAACTACTAATTAGTTTAAAAGGAAACGACAAATTCTTTAAAGTTAACTTACGCTGAATGCCAGAAATCCAAAGTCCTTCAATTTTATATCCTGCTTGAGGTACTTTTTCCATTTCCATCTTATCCTTAGCGCCAACAAACAAAAACTCTGCTTTTGGAAAACGAGATTTTAGTTCATTAGCAATTGAGATTGCAGGATATATATGACCTCCTGTGCCTCCTCCGGATAAGATAATTTTATATTGCTTTTTATTTGCCACTAATTTACTTTTGTTGTTTTATGAAATGAATTCCTACCTACGCAGGAATGATAATTTCTTATATTGCTTCACTCAAAATTTCGAGCGGATTATCTAAATTTTCTTCTTGTTCTTTTTGTTCTTGTCGTTTTGCACTAACACTTAAAATTATTCCAATAGCCAAACAAGTCATCCAAATAGACGTGCCTCCACTACTTATTAAGGGTAATGTTTGTCCTGTTACCGGAAATAATTCTACTGCAACTGCCATATTTATTAGTGCTTGAAAAACGATTGGCAACCCAACACCAATCACTAAAAGTTTTCCAAAAATCGTTTGAGCCTTGTGAGACACGATTACTATTCTAAACAACAGTAATAAATAAAGTAACATCAAAATCAATCCCCCTATAAGCCCATATTCTTCAACTATTATGGCATAAATAAAATCTGATGATGATTGCGGTAAAAAATTCTTCTGTTTACTTTTTCCAGGTCCAACTCCTTGAATTCTTCCAGATGCAATAGCTATTTTAGCTTTTTCAATTTGGTAATCTGCCTCTGTATCTTCACCATTGGTAAAATTTTCTATTCTATTCATCCAGGTATCTACCCTATTTGGCATTGCTTCAGGAAAAGCCTTTGCAATGAGAATAAAAATTGCAAATGTTGCAATACCAGTTATTAATATCAATACTAAATATTTAATAGGATAACCTCCTAAAAAGGTTAATGTCATAACCATTGTAAACATGATAGCAGCTGTTGAAAAATTAGCTGGAAAAATTAATACTAATACTAAAAATACTGGTATCCATAATGGTAAAATTGTTTCTTTAAAACTTACTTGTTTATCCTTAATTTTAGATAAATATCTTGCTACATAAATCATTAAAACTACCGAAGCTAACGTTGAAGGCTGGAAGGTAAACCCAACAAAGGGAACACTTATCCAACGTTTTGCATTGGTTATACTTTCTGATGCGCTGGATTGAAACATTGTAATGACCAACAAAACCAAAATAACCGGTATCATTACCATAGACAATCCTCTGAAATAACGATATGGAATCTTATGAACTCCATACATTATTGAAAACCCTAAAAAGAGGTGCACAAAATGTTTAATAAAATAATTAAAGGTATCGCCATTTCCACTTATATATGCCAAGTTGCTCGCTGCACTATAAACAGGAAGGAAAGAGAATATTGCAAGTAACGCTGCAATAGCCCAAATTAATCGATCTCCTTTTATATTTTTAAATAATGCTTGCATGCCTCTCTGTCCTGTGGACATCTAACTCTGTGATGTCCAATTTATATTATTGATTCGTTGAATCTTCGATTTCTCCAAAGGAGAGAATTATTTTAGTTATATATTAATATTTAATCTCTATCACTTTGCGTCATCTCTCCAAAAGGAGAATCATTTTATAATTTTCGAACTGCTTCTTTAAATTGTCTTCCTCTATCTTCAAAATTTTCAAATAAATCAAAACTTGCACAAGCTGGTGACAATAAAACATTATCTCCTGCTTCTGCTATTTTATATGCTATTTTTATAGCTTCACTCATAAATTGAGTTTCTACCATAATGTCTACCATACTTCCAAATGTTTCAAACAATTTCTTATTATCTACACCAAGACATATAATAGCCTTTACTTTTTCGTTTACAAAAGGGAAAAGTGCACTATAATTATTACCCTTATCCTCTCCGCCAACAATCCAAACCGTTGGAGCATCCATACTTTCTAAGGCATAATACGTTGCATTTACGTTTGTTGCCTTAGAATCGTTTATGTATTGTACTTTATTAATACGAAGCACCTTTTCTAATCGATGTTCTGCTCCATGAAAATTCTCTAAACTCTCTCGAATAGTGTGCTTTCTTATTTTTAATAAATGTGCCGCAGTTGAAGCTGCCATGGCATTTTTAATATTGTGTTTTCCCTCTAAAGTTAAGTTTGCTATTGGCATAATTATTTGGTTATTTGCTATTGTTATTTTTATATTATTATTTTCTAAACACGCTCCATTTTCTATTTTTTTAGTTAATGAAAATGGTAATAATGTGGATTGAATTGAATGCTCTTTCAAGTAATTTACTATCACTTCATCATCAGCATCATAAATTAGATAATCACCTTCAGTTTGGTTCATTATAATTCTAAATTTAGAAGCAATGTAATTTTCAAACTTATAGTCATATCTATCTAAATGGTCTGGTGTAATATTGGTAATAATAGCAATGTGAGGTCTAAAATTTTCAATTCCATCTAATTGAAAACTACTCAACTCTAACACATAATGCTCAAAACTGTTCTGCACAACTTGTTTGGCAAAACTATCTCCAATGTTACCAGCTATTCCAACATTTAAACCTCCATTATTTAAAATTTGATATGTCATTAATGTTGTTGTTGTCTTCCCATTACTACCAGTAATTCCTATAAGATTTGCATTGGTAAATTTTGATGCGAATTCTATTTCAGATATAACCAAAATATTATTCTCTTTAAGCATTTTTATTAAACCAATACTATCAGGAATTCCCGGACTCTTCATTACTACATCAGCATTTAGAATTTTATCTTCAGTATGCTGCTCTTCTTCCCATTCAATCTCATTATTTAAAAGAACGTCTTTATATTTTTCTTTAATCTTTCCTTTATCTGAAACAAAAACTTCAAATCCTTTTTCTTTGCCTAAAAGTGCTGTGCCTACACCACTTTCTCCTGCTCCTAATATGACTAATCGATTTACGATTTTTGCTTTACGATTCACGATTTTTCAATTTTTATTTCGCCACGAATTCACAAATATTTTATTTATAAACTCCAATCTAAAAACTTCAAATTCCATAAGTCTTTCTATATCTTTAAAAACTTTATTCATTAACTCTTAACTCTTAACTCTTAACTCTTAATTCGTAAATATGTTTATCTTATTTTCAATGTCACAATAGATAGTATTGCTAATAAAATTCCGATTATCCAAAATCGTGTTACA
>JAGLKH010000352.1 GCA_023141985.1 Flavobacteriaceae bacterium
AATATATTGAACAAGCGTTGGCAATCGGTGATAGGAAAAAATTCGTATCCGCATTGATAGTGCCATCATTTGAGATATTGGAAGAATGGGCCAAGGGAAAAAATTTAGATTACGGAAATCGTCAATCTTTACTTGACCATCATGAAGTACATGCGTTATTTGATGCGGAAGTAGCGAAGACAATGGAGAAATTCTCACGTTACGAACAGATCAAGAAATATGCATTGCTACCTAATGAATGGACTATCGAAAGCGGTGAGACAACACCTAAACTATCAGTAAAACGGAAAGTAGTTGTAAAGAACTATGCTAAAGAAATTGAAGGGATTTACGCAGGATAGGATTGCTTATTGAAGATTGACTATTAACCTGTCATTGCGAATATAATGAAGCAATCTTTTTTATAGAAGTTCATTTTAGCAGATTACTACATCTCCCGATAGATATCGGGATTCCTCGAAATGACATATTAATTAAAAAAGACATTACAATTTAAACTTGTGAGGTTCTTTTCTATTCGGATATTTTGAAGTATTGTCTAGCAGTTTGCATAAAGTAGCGAATGACACCAAAGTAATTTTAAAAATTCAGTTATCGTAATATAGAATTAATATTTTTTTAGTTTAAACTCAAAGATCTCGTTTTGTAAGGATAATAATTATTTTAGACTAAATGGATATTAATTTTTAAATTCAAAATATTTATCTAAATTCGTTTTCATGAATATGATTATAAAACCTACCCTTAAAACGCTTCAAAAATCAAGATCATTATTATCAATCTTGACTAATGAAGAATTAAGTAATACCTCCATAGCTCCTTATTATTCAAGTATAGGATCACATATAAGACATATTTTGGATTTTTACGATTGTGCTTTAAGTGTTAATTCTGACAACAAAATTGATTTAACAAATAGAAAAAGAAATAATGATGTTGAGACGAAATGCGATACTGCTTTGCAATACCTCACCCAAATTATTTTTAAGCTTGAAAATATTGGCAGTAAAATTGAAGATAACATTATAGTTATAGATGATCTAGGTTTGGGGAAAATAGAAATGAAATATACTTTTGAAGCCTTAATTGCACAGGCTAATAGTCATACTATACATCATTATGCTATTATAAATTATATTTTAGACCGCCTGGGAATTTCTGTCGAAGATGAGACTTTTGGTTATAATCCTACAACTCCAAGACCGAAAATTAATTTGAATTAGAGTTATTCCTGAACAAACTATTCATAATAGTTTGAATGCCTTTGAAGGCGAAAAGAATTGCTAATCCACAAATAATTATACTCAAAATAAGTAAAGGAATATATAGTGGTTTTTCTTTATTACTAAATGCAATATATAGTAGAGTAGGACCCAAAAACATAAATGTTAGTGAAAGCCCCATTTTTTTTAACCCTTTAATAAGAATGTTTTTATCTGTTTTATGCTCTTCCATTATTATACTTTTTAATGGCTAAACGAACATTTTTATATTTATCTAATAACCTTTGTGCTTCTTCCATAGAAATTTTTAACTCTTTCATTAGCATTTTTTCTCCTCTATCTAAAAGTTTGTTATTACTTAATTGCATATCAACCATTTTATTACCTTTTACTTTACCTAATTGAATCATGGTAGATGTTGTTATCATGTTGAGTACTAATTTTTGAGCTGTACCCGCTTTCATTCTCGAACTTCCTGTAACAAATTCCGGACCAACTATAACTTCTATAGGAAATAGAGCCGCTTGAGATAGCGGACTCTTAAGGTTACACGTAATACAACCGGTAATAATGGAGTTTTCATTACATGTTTTAAGTGCACTAACAACATAAGGTGTTGTGCCAGATGCAGCAATACCAATAACGATATCTTTTTTAGAAATGTTATAAGATTTTAAATCTTCCCAGCCTTGAGTGATAGAATCTTCGGCGAATTCTACAGCTTTACGTATAGCAGTATCCCCTCCTGCAATTAGTCCAATAACTAAATTATGTGAAACACCAAATGTAGGAGGACATTCGCTGGCATCCAGAATACCAAGACGTCCACTTGTTCCAGCACCAATATAAAATAATCGTCCTCCAATTTTTAGCTTCTCTACAACTTGTTCTACAAGATTTTCTATTTGTGGTAAAACCTTTTCTACAGCTAATGGAATCGTTTTATCTTCATTATTAATGTTGGAAAGCAGTTCTTTTATATTCATCTTTTCTAAATGATTATAATTTGAATCTTGCTCTGTAGTTTTAATAAACGTCATAATTCAAAAATACATAATTTTATTTTTTCTTAAAGATCATCAATTATAGAATTAAATAACTTGCTTGGTCTCATCGCATTTTCAACGAGATTTATATTTGGTTTATAATATCCATCTATATCTACCGAGTTACCTTGTACAGCAATTAGATCTTCAATAATTTGGGTTTCATTAGCTTTGAGTTTTTTTGAAAGAGCACTAAAATAATTTTGTAGTTTAGTGTCTTTGGTTTGATTTGCTAAAGCTTCAGCCCAATACATTGCCAAATAAAAATGACTTCCTCTATTATCTAATTCATTAACTTTTCTTGAAGGTGATCTTTTGTTCTCTAATAGTTTTTCAGTAGCATCATCTAATGTTTCAGCAAGGATTTTGGCTTTGCTATTATTGTTTGTTTCAGAAAGATGCTCTAACGATACTGCTAAAGCCAAAAATTCTCCTAAAGAGTCCCAACGTAAGTGGTTTTCTTTTACAAATTGTTGTACGTGTTTTGGAGCAGACCCTCCAGCACCGGTTTCAAATAAACCGCCTCCATTCATAAGAGGAACAATAGATAACATTTTGGCACTAGTACCAACTTCTAATATTGGAAATAGATCGGTTAAATAATCTCTTAAAACATTCCCGGAAACTGAAATAGTATCTTTTCCATCTTTAATTCTTCTTAATGTGAATTTTGTTGCTTCTATAGGAGATAATATTCTAATATCTAAATTTGAGGTATTATAATTAGGCAGATAAGCCTTTACTTTTTTGATAAGTTCTGTGTCATGAGCTCTGTTTTTATCTAACCAAAATACGGCTGGAGTTTGAGAAACATTGGCTCTATTTACTGCCAATTTAATCCAATCTTGTATCGGAGCATCTTTTACCTGGCACATTCTCCAGATATCACCTTCTTCTACATTATGTTCTAATAAAGTCTTTCCCGATGTGTCAATTACACACACTTTTCCTTTTGTCACTATTTCGAATGTTTTGTCATGCGAACCATATTCCTCTGCCTTTTGCGCCATAAGACCAATATTAGGGACGGTTCCCATTGTGGTAGGATCGAATGCACCATGCTCTTTACAGAAATCTATAGTTGCTTTATAAATTCCTGAATAACTACTATCAGGAATTACAGCCTTAGTGTCTTGTTGATTCCCTTTTGCATTCCACATTTGACCAGAAGTGCGAATCATTGCAGGCATTGAAGCATCAATAATAACATCGCTCGGAACATGTAGATTAGTTATTCCTTTATCTGAATTT
>JAGLKH010000353.1 GCA_023141985.1 Flavobacteriaceae bacterium
AAAAGCACATAGTGGTGTTAATCCTATTTTGTTATTAGATGATATTTTTGATAAATTAGATGAAGAGCGTGTTGCACAAATCATTACCTTAGTAGATGATGAAAATTTTGGTCAGTTATTTATTAGCGATACTCATCCTGACCGTACTGAAGCAGCAATTAAAAATGTACATCAAACCTACCAAATATTTAAACTTGGGGAAAAGTCTTTGGTAGAAGATTAAAAGAAAAGTAAAAAATTGAAAAACATGTTAAGAGTAAATTATCTAATACTAATTATATTCATAACTATTAGTGGTTGTACAATTAACCCCGAACAATACAAAGAGCATATTGAAGGCTATTGGGAAATTCATCATGTAGAAAAGAATAAAAAAATTATTAAAGAATACACCTTTAATGCTGCTATAGATTATTTTAAAGTTAACAGTGATAATACCGGATTTCGTAAAAAAGTATCACCAATATCAGTCGGTACATTTATAGTGTCACAACACTTCTCGCCATTTACTTTAAAAACTGAAAACGATTCTTTAAATATTTACTATAAAATTAATGATGTTATTACTAAAGAAACTATTATAAAAGCTTCAGAATCTGAATTGGTTATTACTAACTCAAGAGGTTTTACTTATAACTACAAACCATATAAAAAATTAAACTCAAACAATGAGTAAACGCCATAATGAACATATAAGTTTAAGCGATGCGCTAAAAGATTTTGTAGAAACTAATAACTTACAAAAGGGTTTAGATAAAATAGAGGTAAGAGATTCTTGGATTAAATTAATGGGCAAAGGAGTAAACAGCTATACAACTGCTATACAACTACAACGTGATACACTTTATGTGCAATTAAGTTCATCTGTACTACGAGAAGAGCTAAGTTATGGTAAAGAAAAAATTATTAATATGCTTAATGAGGATCTGGGCAAAGAAGTAATAAAAAAGTTGATATTGCGTTAAAGTTTAGTATTTAAAATAGACTAAGACATCTCACTTCCAAAGCAATACAAAATTGAATATTAAAGTAAATGTTATAAAAACACTTAAAAATCAATATTTAACACTATCTTTGCAGCTTAATAATTTAATATTTTAATAATGAGTAAAGGCACAGTAAAATTCTTCAATAATGCCAAAGGTTTTGGTTTTATTACAGAAGAAGGATCAGACAAAGACCACTTTGTACACATTTCTGGATTAATCGACGAAATTCGTGAAGGCGATGATGTTGAATACGATCTACAGGAAGGTAAAAAAGGATTAAACGCAGTAAATGTAAAGGTAATTTAATATATACTACTTAATTTTTTTAGAAACAAAACAAAACCTGCAACATAATGTTGCAGGTTTTTTTATTTGGCTAGTTTTATCTTTTTAAAACTAAAATTGCTCTCTTCCAGAAAAATGAAATGCACTTTCTATAGCTGCATTCTCATCACTATCACTACCATGCACTGCATTCTCACCAATAGAAGCAGCATACAGTTTACGTATTGTCCCTTCGGCAGCTTCAGCAGGATTAGTTGCACCAATTAAAGTTCGAAAATCTTCAACTGCATTATCTTTTTCTAAAATAGCAGATACAATTGGTCCACGAGTCATATATTCTACCAACTCTCCATAAAATGGACGTTCGCTATGCACTTCGTAAAATGCTTGCGCATCAGCTGTAGTCATTTGTGTTAATTTTAACGCTACAATTCTAAATCCTGATGCTGTTATTTTTTCTAATATTGCACCTATGTTTCCTTTTTCAACCGAATCCGGTTTAAGCATTGTAAATGTTCTGTTTGTTACCATCGCTTTGTTTAAATTTTCGTGCAAAAATACAGTTTTTTAGTTTATCCGCAAGTTAATAAGATTGTATTAATTCTTGTTGGAGACTATTATTTTCACCTCTCATTTGCATTGTGACCGTATTGTTTTCAAAATCAAATTTTAAAATACCAAAGCTCTTTTCAGAAACTACTTCTCCTTCTCTAAATTGATTAGGTTCTCCCTTAAAATCGGTATAAGAATGAGTCATACCACTGGAAGTAAAATCAATTAAAGGGTAAGACAAACTATCTATATTCTTTCTTGAAAACTCTGAAAGATGCCTGTCTCCTGAAAGAATAATAGTATTCTTTGCATGGGTTGTTTTAATAAGGTTTTCTAATTTATCGACTTCATGAGCCATATTTCCCCAACTTTCGTAACCATGTTCAGAAGATAGAAATTGAATACTACTAACAATAATGTTAAAAGACGCAGTAGAATTTTGAAGCTGATTTTTTAACCATTCCCATTGTGTTGTGCCAAGCATACTACCTTCTCCATACGTGTTAGGCTTGTATCTCTTTTTAGTAATGGTATCTCTTGTAAGTGAAGTCCTAAAATAGCGAGAGTCTAATAAAATAATTTTAATACTATTGTTATTAATAGTATAGTCTTTGACATAATACACACCTTCTTGTTGTCGTCTTTCATTATTTTTATCAACATCGATAAAGTCTAAAAATAATTGCTGTGCTTCTGTTTTTTTAGGATACTCTGCTCCTCCATCGTTTAATCCATAATCATGATCGTCCCAAGTAGCAAGAATTTCAATATTCTTACTAAAATTTACATAGTCGGGTTTCTCTTTTTGTCTTTGGTAGTTTTGTGACATTAAAGACATATCCTCGGTATCGGTATAAATAACATCACCTCCCCAAATCCAAACATTAGGATTGTTTTTTTCTATTTCTTCCCATAAAACATTAGGTGCAGCTTGATTATTACATGAGCCAAAGGCAATGATGAAATCATCAGAAGTTACTATAGAGCTTTCTATTTCATCTTTCTGTTTATTATTTATTTTGCAAGAAGCAACTATAAGAATTAATAGAAAAATGGATTTAAAATATTTCATTTGGATAATTTTAATTTGTTGCAAAATAAC
Organism: Flavobacteriaceae bacterium; assembly: GCA_023141985.1. GTDB lineage: Bacteria > Bacteroidota > Bacteroidia > Flavobacteriales > Flavobacteriaceae > PRS1. The sequence goes on from JAGLKH010000353.1 coordinate 2,929, forward strand.
TAATTAGTTGTTAAAAACAAGTCAAATGAAATTCAAAAAATTGTATATTCGCAGCCGTATGAAAAATATAGATATCACCGAGATAAAACAATTATTGACAAAGCCTAAACGTATTGTTATTGTGACTCACAAAAATCCTGATGGTGATGCTATTGGTTCTTCACTTGGTCTTTCCCATTATTTAAAATCAAAAGATCATGATGTTATTGCTATTACACCAAACGATTACCCTGATTTTTTAAAATGGATCCCCGGGGAAGACACAATTATTAAACACGAATCAGAAACAGTTACAGCAAATGCTCTTATAGAAAGTGCTGAACTCATTTTTACATTAGATTTTAATGCTTTAAACAGAACGGGGAATATGGAGCCTCATTTAATTGCTGCTAAAGGAATAAAGATAATGATAGATCATCACCAACAACCTGAAGATTATGCCAAATATGTATATTCTGATATTTCAATTTGCTCTACCAGTCAAATGATTTATCATTTTTTAGAAATGTTGGATGATGTGAATGCTATTGAAAGCGCAATCGCCACATGTTTATATGTGGGTATTATGACAGACACCGGTTCGTTTCGATTTGCATCAACTACAAGTACAACACATCGTGTTATAGCAGATCTTATCGATAAAGGTGCTAATAATGCACAAATTCATAGTAATGTATACGATACAAATACTTTTAGTAGATTACAATTATTAGGTCGTTCGCTAAACAATCTAAGGGTCATTCCAGAATTAAAAACTGCATATATAACATTATCACAAGAAGAATTAAATCAATATAACTTTAAAAAAGGTGATACAGAAGGTGTAGTAAATTATGCACTTTCTCTTAATAATATAAACTTTGCTGCGATTTTTATAGAACACAAACAAGATAAAATAGTAAAAATATCTTTACGCTCTAATGGATCTTTCAATGTTAATGAATTTGCTCGTAAAAATTTTAATGGTGGAGGTCATAATAATGCTGCCGGTGGACGAAGTCAATTGAGTTTAAAAGATACGGTTGAAAAATTTATAAGTATATTACCCAATTATAATAAAGACCTCAATTTGTGAAAAAACTAATAATTATATTAATAGTTATGTTTGTGTTTGTTGGGTGTAAAAATCCTGAGGCACGAAGACCGGTTTCAGTAAAAACAGGTTCGTTTACTAACCAATCTGTGCAACGAAACAAAAAGCTTAATAGTGAGCAACAAGAGCGTATTCAACAAATAATTAAAAATAACCCGGACACAAATTATATTGCATCACAAAATGGTTTTTGGTATTATTACAATATAAAAGTTGAAAAAGATTCTATAACACCAAATTTTGGAGATATAGTAAACTTTAATTATGATGTTAAAGATTTTAACGACAACACTATTTATACTAAAGAAGAGCTTAAAACACAAAATTACGCTATGGACCAAGAGGAAATATTCACTGGTTTACGGGAAGGCCTAAAATTGATGAAAGCTGGTGAGACAATTACGTTTTTATTCCCATCTGATAAAGCCTATGGTCATTATGGAGATGAAAACAAAATAGGAGCTAATATTCCTTTAATATGTAAAGTAACAATTAATACAATAACTCAAAAAGAAACAAATTAAAATGAAAAATTTAAAACATTCTATAAAAATTTTAACTCTAATATTATTTTTAAGTTTAAGCTCATGTAATGATAAATATCCAGATCTTGGAGATGGTCTTTATGCAGAATTTATAACCAATAAAGGTACAATGGTAGCTAAACTAACTTTCGAAAAAACGCCTGTAACAGTTGCTAATTTTGTTGCATTAGCAGAAGGAAATCATCCTATGGTAGATAGTATTTACAAAGGGAAAAAGTATTACAATGGCTTAATTTTTCATCGTGTTATGGACCAATTCATGATACAAGGAGGAGATCCAACAGCAACAGGTTCAGGTAGTCCGGGCTACAAATTTGGTGATGAGTTTGATGATACTCTAAAACATGACAAACCAGGTATTTTATCGATGGCAAATGGTGGGCCTGCAACTAATGGTAGTCAATTCTTTATTACTGAAGTACCAACTCCTCATCTAGACAACAGACATAGTGTGTTTGGTGAAGTCCTTTTAGGTTTAGAGATTCAAGATTCTATTTCTAATGTAAAGGTAGGTCCAGGTAACAGACCTGAACAAGATATAGTTATTGAAGAATTAAACATAATTCGTCAAGGTTTTGATGCGCGTAATTTTGATGCTGTAAAAATTTGGGAAACAGAATTACCAAAACTTGAAGAAAAAGCCAAACAAAAAGCTGAAGAAGCCAGCCAAAAAGCTGAAGAAGCGCAGAAAATAATTGATGCTAAAATTAATGCGGCTGCAGCTGAAACATTACCACTCCTAAATGATTATAAAAGCAAATCTAAAACTTTGGATTCAGGTTTAATGATACACACAATTACAAAAGGAAATGGGCCAAAACCGAAGCAAGGCACAACTGTAAAAGTATATTATGAAGGGTATTTTACTGATGGTAAACTTTTAGATTCTAATAGAAAAGAAATTGCAGAAAAATATGGTATGTTTAACCCTCAAAGAGAACAAGGTGGTGGCTACAATACAACGCCAATGAAGATAAGTCCAGATGCACAAATGGTAGCAGGATTTAAAGAAGGCTTAGCAAATATGAATGTTGGCGACAAAACGTATTTATATTTACCCTCTCATTTAGGTTGGGGAGAACAAGGTCGTCCGCCAGTAAAACCAAATACAGATGTAATTTTTATTATTGAAATGATTGAAATTGTAAAATAATTCATTCTATTAAAGCATAAAAAAAGTTGTATAAAAAATAGTCATTCCGAGAGTAACGAAGCAATCTGTTTATTTAAGAGTTTTATTTAAAAAGATTACTTCGTCGCTTTGCTTTTCGTAATGACGGATAAAAGGACTTTTTATACAGCTTCTTTATTTACTTGGAATTTGCTTCAAAATTTCAAGAACAAAATTCCAATATTTTTGTACTGAGGAAATACTTGCCCGTTCATCTGGAGAATGTGCTCCTTTAATTGTTGGTCCAAAACTTATCATATCCATCTCTGGGTAATTTGTTCCTAATATACCACATTCTAATCCTGCATGACAAGCAGCAACGTGTGCTTTCTCTCCATTTATATCTTCATAAAGTTTTGACATTAATTGTAAAATATCTGAATCCATATTTGGTGACCAACCAGGATAACTACCTGAGAATTCTACATCACAACCGATGAGTTCAAAAGTTGCGCGAAGCATATTGGCCAAATCCATTTTAGAAGATTCAACGGAAGAACGTGTTAAACAACCTATTTTAATTTGTCCGTCTTTAACAATTACTCTCGCTATGTTATTAGAGGTTTCAACCAGTTCTGGAATATCTGCACTCATTCTATACACACCATTACAAGCAGCATATAAAGCTCTGGTTAATCCCTCCTGCACACCTAAATCCATAACCTTGTTTGGTGTACTAATTTTAGAAACCTTAATTTCTAAATCTGGCTCCATAGTTTTTAGTTCTGTTTTAATATCCTGAGCTAGTTCTTTCATTTCAAACACAAAAGCATCTTCATGAACTACATCAATCACAACATTAGTATAACTTTCACGCGGAATTGCATTACGTAACCCTCCACCATCAATTTCTGAAACTCTTAATCCGAAGTTTTCAAATCCGTCAAATAATAAACGATTCATAATTTTATTAGCATTACCTAATCCCTTATGAATATCCATTCCGGAATGTCCGCCTTTTAATCCTTTAACTTCAATTTTATAAGCAATACAATTTTCAGGGATATTTTTTTCGACATAAGTTCGCGTTGCAGAAACATCTATTCCTCCAGCACAGCCTACTCCAATTTCCTCATCTTCTTCGGTATCTAAATTTAAAAGTATTTCGCCTTGAAGCAGTCCGCCTTTTAATCCCATAGCACCTGTCATACCTGTTTCCTCATCAATCGTAAACAATGCTTCAATAGCAGGATGTTGAATATTTTTACTTTCTAAAATTGCCATAATAGTCGCAACACCAAGTCCATTATCGGCTCCAAGTGTTGTTCCCTTTGCCTTAACCCAATCACCTTCTATATACATTTCAATACCTTGTGTGTCAAAATCAAAATTGGTGTCAGCATTTTTTTGATGTACCATATCTAAATGTGACTGTAAAACAATGGTTTTTCTATCTTCCATTCCTGCTGTTGCAGGTTTTTTAATAATTACGTTGCCAACTTCATCCTCTAAAGTTTCAAGGCCAAGCTCGTTTCCAAAATCTTTCATAAAAATGATAACGCGCTCCTCCTTTTTTGATGGTCTTGGCACTGCATTTAAGTCTGCAAATTTATTCCAAAGTTGTTCTGGCTGTAATTTTCTTATTTCTGAATTCATTCTATGTATATTAAATGTTTCACAAAGGTAGCTATTACAACTAAAATTTTATAAAACAATTATGTATTTTTGAAGGGTGATCAAGAAAAATAAAACTATAATCGCTCTAAGTATAATTCCGCAATATCTCATTGTAAAATCACTTTCTAATTATCCTAATTTTATTGAAACCTATTATAGTAATGGATTATACCAATTTACATCAAAAGCTCTACGTTATGTGTTTGGCTGGTTACCTTTTTCGGTTGGTGATCTATTTTATACTATAGCTGGAATATATATTATAAGATGGTTTTATATAAATAGAAGTCGTATCACTAAAGATACAAAATCTTGGTTTATAGATGTTTTTGCTACCTTATCTTTAGTGTATTTTGCATTTCATTTGTTTTGGGGTATGAATTATTACAGACTTCCATTACATAAGACTGTACAATTAGAAAATAAGTATACAACTGAAGAACTCTTAACAGTTACTCAAAAGCTTATTATTAAGTCTAATGAATTACACATTGTCATTACCAAAAACGATTCTATTAAAGTTGAAATGCCCTTTAATAAAAAGGAACTATTAAATAAAACAGAAAATGGATATGAAGCATTAGCACAAATTTATCCTCATTTAAAATACAATCCAAGCAGTATAAAACTTTCGCTTTACAGCTTACCACTAACATATATGGGCTTTAGCGGGTATTTAAATCCGTTTACTAACGAAGGGCAATTAGACGGTTTAATACCCTTGTATAAATATCCAACAACTGCAAGTCATGAAGTAGCACACCAAATAGGCTATGCCGCAGAAAACGAAGCTAATTTTATTGGCTGCTTAGCAGCTATTAATAATGAAAGCATATACTTTAAATATTCAGGTTATATATTTGCTCTCAGGCATTGTTTAAATGAAATTTACCGTCGTGACGAAGAGCAATACGAATCCATAACAAAACTTGTAAATAAAGGCATACTCAAAAATTATCAAGAATCTTATGATTTTTGGAACAGTTATCAAAATCCATTAGAGCCTATATTTAAAAGCACATTTAACTCCTTCTTAAAAGCTAACAATCAAGAAAAAGGTATAGAAAGCTATAGTTATGCTGTGGCTCT
>JAGLKH010000354.1 GCA_023141985.1 Flavobacteriaceae bacterium
TTTTCTAAAGTTCTTAATCAGTATATTTAAAATTCTAATTTTATTACTAACTAACTTATGTATAAAAAGTATCTTATTTTAATGATGCTTTTGTGTAGTTTTTCAATAATTGCACAAGAGTATTTTCCGAAAAATGATGGCGTTAAATCAAAAAACACAAATTATACTGCATTTACAAATGCAAAAATTTATGTCACGCCCACACAGATTATTGAAAATGGCACACTACTAATTAAAGACGGAAAAGTAGTTGCTTCAGGAACATCAGTAACAATTCCGAACAATTCAGTTATTATCGATATTTCTGGAAAAAGTATTTATCCTTCATTTATCGACATTTATTCTGGCTTTGGAATTGAAAAACCAAAACGTCAAGGTGGTCGTGGCAGAGCATCACAATATGATGCAAGTCGAGAAGGCTTTTATTGGAATGACCATGTGATGCCTGAACAAAATGCTATTGATGAATTTAAATTTAATGGAAAGTCAGCTTCTGAATTAAGAAAAGCTGGTTTTGGCGTCGTTAACTCCCATATGCAAGATGGTATTGTTAGAGGGACTGGTATTTTAGTTGCACTAACAAATGAAGGTGGTGACTCCGAACGTATTATTGATGGACGTTCAGGACAATATTTATCTTTAAGTAAAAGTGTAAAATCAAGACAATCGTATCCAACTTCTCCCATGGGAACATTAGCACTATTAAGGCAAATGTATTATGATGCCGATTGGTATGCTAAAGGAGGTTCTAACTCAAAAGACAGATCTTTAGAAGCTCTAAATGCTAATAAAAACTTGGTTCAGATTATTGCCGCAGGAGGTAAAGCCAATGATGTTCGTGTTGACAAAGTAGGAGATCAGTTCGGTATACAATATGTGATTCTTGGTGGCGGCGATGAGTACGAGCGTATTAATGAAATAAAAGCTACAAATGCAGCATATATCCTTCCTATTAATTTTCCGAAAGCTTACGATGTAGAAAATGCTTTTATAACAAGTGTATTAGAGCTCGAAGATATGAGAGAGTGGAATCAAAAACCTTCAAATCCAAAAGCTTTAGCAGATAAAGGAATTTCTTTTGCATTTACTATCCATAGTTTAAAATCTCCAAAAGATTTTAAATCAAACTTGCAAAAGGCATTAAAATACGGTCTAGATAAAACAAAAGCATTAGAAGCTTTAACCACAGTTCCTGCTAAACTTTTAGGAAAATCGAATAGTATTGGGTCTTTAAAAAATGGCGCTTACGCAAATTTCTTAATTACTTCTGGAGAAATATTTGACAAAAAAACAACACTTTATGAAAATTGGGTAAAAGGACATAAAAATGTAATCGAATCTATGACTGCTAAAGATATTCGTGGAGACTATACGTTTAATGTTGGAAACATTGCTTACGATTTATCAATTTCTGGAGAACTAAGCAAACCCAAAACGACGGTAAAAAGTGGTGACAAAAAATTGGGTTCTAAATTATCCTATAGCGATGATTGGATAAACCTAACGTTTACAGGTACAGATTCTACCAAGCAAGAATTTTTTAGACTGACATCTAAAGTAACAGGTACTGATAATTTAAGCGGAAAAGTAATTCTTCCAAATGGTAATGAAACTTCCTTCTTAGCTAAAAAAGCTGCAAAAGAAGATTCTGAAGACAAAAAGAAAGGAAAGAAAGATGAAGACAAAGCTGTAAAAATCATGCCTGTAACTTATCCTAATGGTGCTTATGGTTTTTCTGAACTACCAAAACAGGAAACTATTCTATTTAAAAATGCAACCGTTTGGACAAACGAAAAAAATGGCATTCTTGAAAACTCAGATGTTTTAATTAAAAATGGGAAAATAGCAGCAATTGGTAATAACTTAAGTTCTAATGGTGCAAAAGTTGTTGACGCAACAGGAAAGCATTTAACATCAGGAATTATAGATGAGCATTCGCATATTGCAGCCACAGGAATAAACGAAGCTGGACATAATTCTTCTGCCGAAGTCACCATTGAAGATGTTATTAATCCTGAAGATATTAACATTTATAGAAACCTTGCTGGAGGAGTTACATCAATACAAATTTTACA
>JAGLKH010000355.1 GCA_023141985.1 Flavobacteriaceae bacterium
AACAATGCCATTGATAGCTATGTATAAGAAAGATTGTAAACCTAAGTTTTTAGAGCTTTTGCAGGGAGGTGAAAGACGGTTACGATTTGCAGTAAAACAATGCAAGGTTAAGACACTTGTTTTAAATGCAGAATTAGAAAAATATACAGTAAATATAAATACAACAAATCAATTTAACGAAATCACCAATGCAATTAACAATTAAATATTTTGGGCTTTTAGCTGAAGTTACACAATGTAATGAAGAACAGATTGAATTTTCAGGAATACTCATTGATGATCTTCTTGAAACGGTTTATTTGAAGTATCCGAAGCTTAAGGGAAAAGATTTTCAGGTAGCCCAAAACCAAGTTATTATTACCAATGAAGCTGAAGTTTCAGCAACTGAAATAGCACTATTACCTCCATTTGCAGGAGGATAAAATTTAGACCTAACAGGTTTCAAAAACCTGTTAGGTCTAAAAAAAATAAAATAAAATGAAATCAACACCTTTTGAAATAGGTAACTTTTACCATGTTTATAATAGAGGTAACAATAAGGATCAAATTTTTATTGAAGAAGACAATTATCTTTATTTTTTAAGATTGATGAAGAAATACCTTCTCCCTATTGCAGATATATACAGTTTTTGCCTTATTCAAAATCATTTTCATTTAATTATAAAGATAAAAGATGAAGAACAGTTACCAGATAGAATTATTGCTGGCAATACAAAACTGCACCAACCATTTTCAAATATGTTCAATGCTTATACAAAAGCAATAAATAAAAAATATAAAAGACGAGGAAGTTTATTTCAAGAACATTTAAAGAGGAAACTAATTAAAAATGAAGAATATTTACAAAACCTAATTGTTTATGTGAACACAAATCCTAGTAAACACAATATAGAAAATTTTTCTGTTTACGATTTTAGTTCGTATAAGGCATTGATTTCAAGAAAACCAACATTGTTAAATAGAAGTGATGTAATTGAATTATTTAATGATGTGGATAACTTTAAATACGCTTGCCATCATAAAAAAATTAATTTAGAACTCATAAGAGAATTACTCTTGGAGTAAGACTAAAGACCTAACAAGTTTCAAAAACTTGTTAGGTCTCAATAAAAATTATGAACAGATATAACAGACATATAATCCTTTCAGAAATAGGACAAAAGGGACAAGACAAACTCTCTAATGCTAAAGTTTTAGTTGTTGGCGCAGGTGGTTTAGGTTGCCCCGTTTTACAATATTTAACTGCTGCAGGAATTGGGACTATAGGAATTATTGACTTTGATGTGGTTGAAGAATCAAATCTTCAAAGGCAAGTGCTTTTTGGAACCTCTTCTTTAGGAAAAAGTAAAGCGATTGCTGCAAAAGAACGATTGATGGATTTAAATAATACCATTACAATTCATGCTTACTCTGAAAAACTAACTCATAAAAACGCAATAGAACTTTTCAAAGATTATGACATAATTGTTGATGGTACAGATAATTTTGCAACACGCTACCTCATTAATGATGCATCATTAATTACCAACAAGCCATTAGTGTATGGAGCTATTTATAAATTTGAAGGTCAAGTCGCAGTATTTAATTATCAAAAAGGTCCAAGTTATCGCTGTTTATTTCCAACACCTCCAAAAGAGGGTGCAATTCCAAACTGTTCCGAAATAGGAGTATTAGGAGTTTTGCCTGGAATTATTGGTAGTATGCAAGCAACCGAAGTTCTTAAAATTATTTTAAGATTAGGAGATATACTCTCTGGAAAGTTGTTCTGCTATAATGCATTAACGACTCATACAACCACATTAATTATCAATAGATCTGAAGTTGAAATAAATAAAGTCTTAACTAAAAAAGAAAGTTTTCAAAATACTAAAGAAGAATTAAATTGCGCTTTTTACCCTCCCGAAATTTCAATCGAAGATGCCTTTCAAAAAAAAGATGTACAATTTATTGATGTAAGAGAAGATGATGAATTTCCAAAAGTTGAATTTTTAAACCCTATTTATATTCCGTTAAGCGAATTTGAAAACAATTTAGAAAAAATTGATTCAGAAAAAGAAAAAATGATCTTTTGTCAAGCTGGAATTAGAAGTAAAATAGCAGTTTCCATTTTACAGAAACATCGTATTAACAAAAGTTATAGTGTAATAGAAGGTGCTTCAGAAATATTAGAATATATGACACAACTGCAAAAAGAATATTAAAATGAAACATCCATAACTAAAAATCTTGATACCCAAGGAAATGATTATATGGATGTTCCATGTGACCGTTAAAAAACAATAAGTATAAACACATGAATGACAAGAAACCCAAAAATGTATTTAAAGAAGGTGCAATTTCTTCAGAATTTATTGCATCATCTATTGCAAAACATCAATCTAAAACAAGCATTGGCGCTCACAACATTTTTTTAGGTCAAGTGCGTGCAGATAAGACAGATGATAAAACAGTTACAGCTATAGAATACACAGCATACGAAGATATGGCAAATATTAAATTTCATGATATTAGAGAAGCTACTTTTAATAAGTTTGAACTAAACTGTATGCACATTTATCACAGCTTAGGCAAAGTTAATGTAGGAGAGATCTGTTTGTTTGTTTTTGTTTCATCACCAAGACGAAAAGAAGTATTTAAAGCCATAGAATTTGTAGTGGAAGAAATAAAAGCTAAGGTGCCGGTTTTTGGAAAAGAAATTTTTGAAGACGAAACACATCAATGGAAAGTTAACAGTTAAACAAATCAACAACTTATGGTCGATATCACACATAAAAGTTCAACCTTAAGAACAGCAATAGCACAAGCAATAGTTAAGGTTAGCAAGCTGGAGACTATTACTGCAATTCAAAACAAAACTGTCCCAAAAGGCGATGTGTTTGAAATGAGCAAAGCTGCGGGATTGTTAGGAGTGAAAAGAACTCCGGATTTATTGCCAGACTGCCATCCTTTACCTATTGAGTTTACTTCTATTGAATACGAAATAAATAAATTAGAAATCACTATTAAATTTACTGTAAAAACCATTTATAAAACTGGTGTAGAAGTTGAAGCCATGCATGGAGCAAGTGTTGTTGCATTAAATATGTACGATATGTTAAAACCTATTGATAAAGGCATTGAAATTCATCACATCAAACTTCTTAAGAAAAAAGGAGGTAAATCCGATTTTAAAGATCGTTTTAGAAAAGACCTTACAGCAGCAGTGATTGTGTGTTCAGATACTATTTCAGCAGGACAAAAAGAAGATAGAGCTGGTAAAGCTATTATTAAAAAATTAGAAGAATGTGATGTAACCATTTCAGATTATATTATTATTCCAGATGAAAAAGATATCATTCAGGAAAAGGCTAAAGAATATCAAGAAAACGGAATAGACCTTATTATATATACTGGAGGAACCGGATTGTCTAAAAGAGATGTAACACCTGAAGCTTTATTTCCAATATTAAACAGAAATATTCCAGGAATTGAAGAAGCCATTCGTAATTATGGACAAGACCGAACGCCATATTCTATGCTTTCAAGAAGTGTTGCCGGAACTATTAAAAAAAGTTTGGTTTTAGCTTTACCTGGGTCCACAAATGGAGCAAAAGAATCCATGGATGCTATTTTCCCTTCCGTTTTACACATTTTCAGAATTTTAAAAGGAGCAAGACACGATTAATGAAACGAGCATGTTAAAATTTTTATCACCAAAGGGAATGATTAATAGCGAACAGCATGTGACCGTTAAAAAGCAATAAATATAAACTCATGAAAAAGAACAACAACATAATGACAGATACTTTTGGTAGAGCACATACGTATTTACGAATATCTCTAACAGAACGTTGTAATTTAAGATGTACCTATTGTATGCCGGAAGAAGGTGTTTTACTATCTCCAAAATCAAATCTTATGACTTATGAGGAGATTTACTATATAGCTAAAACATTTGTAAATCAAGGAGTTACTAAAATAAGATTAACCGGGGGAGAACCCTTGATACGCAAAGACATTCCAATTATTTTAGAAAAATTATCATCATTGCCTGTGGAACTTTCTATTACAACAAATGCTGTTATTGTTGAAAAATTTATTGACACTTTAAAGGTAAATGGTATTCAAAGTATTAATGTAAGCTTAGATTCTTTAGATAAAGAAAAGTTTAAACAAATTACACGTAGAAACGATTTTGAAAAAGTCTATAAAAATATTTTGCTTTTGGTGAAAAACGGATTTAAAGTAAAAATTAATACCGTTTTAATAAAAGGCTTTAATGATAATGAAATAATTGATTTGGTTCAATTCACAAAAGATTTACCTGTAACCATTCGCTTTATAGAATTTATGCCTTTTGACGGTAATAAATGGGATATGAAAAAGATGGTGTCTTATGACGAAATAATGAAAAAGCTAAATAGTTTTTATTCTGAAAAATTAATAGAGCGTTTAGAAGATGCTCCAAATGATACTTCTAAAAACTATAGAATTAAAGATTATAAAGGCACATTTGCTGTTATAAGCTCTGTGACTAACCCTTTTTGTGATTCTTGCAACAGACTACGATTAACAGCCAATGGGCAATTAAAAAACTGTTTATTCTCTGCAACAGAATCTGATTTACTCACCACCCTTCGTGCTGGAAAACCAATAGAACCTATTATAGAAAAAGCACTACAAGCCAAATTTAAAGTACGTGGTGGGATGGATACTTTAGAAAAACTTAAACAGCCAAAATTACACTCCAATAACAGGAGTATGATTACCATTGGCGGATAATAATTATAATAAATTAATATGAATACAATGAAATTAAAATATTCAATGCTAGCTATCATCATCCTTTTGATTTCAGCATGCAAAAATGAAAGTAACAACAACGTTACTAAAACTACTAAAACACAAGAAATAACTAAATATGATACGTTAGCTATAAGTCTTAATAATAATGAAAAGTGGATTGCAAACAAAGAAACTCATGTTGGTGTATCTAAGATGGATTCATTAATTAGTAGTTTTGATAATGATAAATACCAATATTTAACCAATAATTTATCTGAGCTAACCAGTTACATTATTAAAAATTGCAGCATGAAAGGTGAACCTCATGATCAATTACATATTGTTTTAGTGCCAATGTTAGATGAGATTTCAGCATTAAAAGAAACTACAGATAATGAAGAGCGTAAAACAATTATCAAAAATTTACAAGCACTTATTGATATATATTTTCAGCATTTTAAAACTTAAGGTGGGTTCTAAAAATTCATTCGCATCAAAATTTCCAGAGTTTTTTCAGAGACAACTAAAATCTTTGAAGTACTATCGGGATAATACAATAAAATTTTAGGAAGTATATGGAAAACTCTGGAAACTCCTATTGGGAACAAAGATAACAAACAATCTGCTTCGTTATATTTTTTTTCAATAGCTAAGGCTATTCAAAAAAAATAGTGCCTTGCATCTCATTTATTCTCTTTGTTTTTTGAAAGAAATGAATTTTTAGAACCCACCTTAATATTTATGAACTCATCTTGACTTTTTTTATTAAGGTGAAAAATCACGCTTTTGTTTTCAGATGAAGACTTTTTTGCACTTCATAGCAGAGTTACTAAGTAATAAAAAGGTAAAATATGAAAACAAAATGGTGTTTTTGTAGTCAATCATAGAAAGTCAAGATGAGTTCTATTTCTAAACCAAACTTTTTGCCATTCCCTTTTTAGTATTAAAAAGGTAACTTGTTCAGATAGTTTTACAACATCGCTTCCATCAAGATGTTTTATTTTGTCTTCGGATACATCTATGATATAAAGTAAGTTAAGATATTTGTCAAATTTTTCTTGAATCAATTTATAAACCGTTTCGTGAAGTATAAGTTTTAAACTTTCAGGTTGTATGTCTTCATCAAAATCTAAATCAATATTTGCATATAAAAAGTCTTTATTGAGCTGAAAGATTAACTTTTTGTATAATGCTTCGTTTGAAGCTTTATCTAAAATCTCATGTATGGTTTGAAGTGGCATCAATTTAATTTTGATTGTCATTCCTGCGAAGGCAGGAATCTTTTTAATAATAGTTCAATTTATATTGGATTCCTGCCTTCGCAGGAATGACAGCTATACTCTTGTATTGTTTGAAGTGATTGCATAATTGTTAAACAGATTAAACATTTCTGTTCATCAATTGCTCACCAAACTGTTTTAAAATCGTCTTTTTTTCTTCAGATATTGAAATTGTTTTTAATATAGAAAATGCTTTATTAGTATAGTTTTCAATAGCACTTTTAGTAGCTTCAGCAGATTTACTTGTAATGAAAATATGTTTTATTTTCTTAATTTTATCAGTACTATCGCTTGGAGATATGCTAAACAAATCTTGTAACTCTTGTTTATCTTCTACTGAAGAAAACTCTAAAGCCTTAATGTATAAATAGGTCTTTTTATTTTCGATAATGTCACCTCCAATTTGTTTTCCAAAAATTTTAGGATTTCCAAAAGCATCTAAATAATCATCTTGTAATTGAAATGCAATTCCTAAATTTTTACCAAATTCATAAATACTATTTTGATCTTCTTTTGAAGCATTAGCTATAATAGCACCCATTTGTAATGCCGCGCCAACTAAAACAGCTGTTTTATATTCAATCATTTTTAAATACTCAGCAATAGTTACATTATCTCTTGTTTCAAAATCAATATCGTATTGCTGTCCTTCACAAACTTTAATTGCGGTTATACTAAATAATTTCGCTAAGGATTGAAACATATTCGGTTCATAGTTTTCAAAAAGTTGATACGCCATAATTAACATTGCGTCTCCTGAAAGTATTCCTGTATTGATATCCCATTTTTCATGAAGAGTTTCTTTACCCCTACGCAAAGGAGCATCGTCCATAATGTCATCATGAATTAAAGAAAAATTATGAAATACTTCAATAGCTAAAGCAGCATTTAAAGCATTTTTATAATCAGTATCAAAAATTTCTGCAGCCATTAAAGTTAAAACCGGGCGCAAACGTTTCCCCCTTAACTTTAATATATATTGAATAGGCTCGTAAAGATTTCTAGGTTCTTTAATGGTAGAAAATTGATCTAAATAATCCACAAATTTCTTCTGATAAACTTCAATAGATAACATTTTGCTAAAATAAGTCAATTCAAAATATTTAAAAAGGATACCATATGTATAAATGTTAAAAATATATTAAAACTATGGAAACTTTTTTGGTTTTTAAAGTTTCCTAGTATATCTTTGCTCTTAATTATGAAGAACAAAATACTACTTAATGCTGCCGATTTATTCTTAAACTATGGGTTTAAGAGTATTACAATGGACGATTTAGCCAATAAAATTGGCATTTCAAAAAAAACTATATATCTACATTTTGACAATAAAACTAAACTTGTCGAAGCAACAACAATGTACTTATTTGATCTCATCTCTACAGGAATTGATTGCATTTGTGCTTTAAAGAAAAACCCCATTGAAGAAATTTATGATATCAAGAGTTTTATAATGGAACATCTTAAAGACGAAAAATCTTCACCTCAATATCAATTGCAAAAATATTATCCAAGAATTTTTGCCACGTTAAAAAAGAAACAATTTGAGATTATGCAAGGTTGTGTTAAGGATAATTTAAATCGAGGGATAACACAAAAATTATATAGAGAGTCTATTAATGTAGAATTTATTGCAAGAATATATTTTAATGCTATGCTTGCCATAAAAGACAAAGATTTATTTCCGCTTAATAAATTCTCAATGAACATGCTTATGGAAAATTATATAGAGTATCATTTAAGAGGAATTTGTACTCAAAAAGGATTAGATAAATTAAATCAACTTACAAACTCAAATCAATCATAGACAATGAAACGAACATGTAAAGATTTTATCGTCAAGGAAATGATTAAAGGCGAACAGTCCCGTCCCGATAGCTGTCGGGAGTTATTGGGATGACCATTAAAAACATTAAAAATAAACACATGAAACGCAAACTAATATTATTGTTTAGTTTAATACTTTCTATTATAGGATTTTCGCAAGATAATCCTCAAAGTTATAGTTTACAAGAAGCCATAGATTATGCTTTAGAAAATAATAGAACTGCAAAAAATGCAGCTCGAGATATTGAAGCCGCCAAAAGACAAAAATGGGAAACAATAGCAACCGGATTACCACAAATAAGCGCAACTATTGATTATAATAATTGGTTAAAGCAACAAGTATCATTAATCCCTGCAGAATTTTTTGGAGGGAACCCTGGAGAGTTTACGGAGATTGCATTTGGCACTAAACAGTCGATGAATGCTACCATAGTTTTAAATCAAAAAATATTTGATGGTTCATATCTTGTAGGTTTGCAATCGGCAAAAGTGTTCATAGAGATTTCTAAAAATGCTAAAGAAAAAACAGATTTAGAAGTTAGAAAAGCAGTAATTAATGCTTATGGTAATGTGTTATTAGCTGAAGAAAGCATACAGATATTAGAACGTAATTTAGAAGTTCTTCAAAAAAATCTTGAAGAAACAACAAAAATTTTTGAGAATGGCTTAGAAGAAGAAGAAAGTGTTGAGCAATTACAAATTACATTATCTGAAGTAAAAAGTAATTTAAGCAATATTTTAAGATTAAAAATTTTAGCTTATCAAATGTTCAATATTACAATTGGTACAGATTTAAATTCTAAAACATTTTTAACGGATAATTTAGAAAGCCTAACCTCACAAAATATTGTTTTAAACTTACTCGAAGCTGATGAAAACATTGAAAACACCATTGATTATAAAATTGCTTCAAACGATAAAGTATCCAAAGAGCTCTTATTAAAACTTGAAAAAAGCAAGGCTCTACCAACTTTAGATGCTTTCCTGAATGGAGGCTATTCTGGTTATAGTGATCAATTCACTTTTACAAATAAAAGCGAAAAATGGTTTGGTTCTTCTCTATTTGGAGTGAGTATGGATATTCCAATATTTAGCTCTCTAGAGAGAAGTGCGGCTACGCAAAGAGCAAACATTAATCTTGAAAAAGCACAAGAAAATTTAACTGAAACTGAGCAAAAACTCAAATTACAAATCGCATCAGCCAAAAGCGATTATCAATTTGCTATTGAAGATTATGAAAACAAAAAACAAAATTTAAACCTTGCTCAACGCATAGAAAAAAAGAATCAAATAAAATTCTTTGAAGGTATCGCATCAAGTTTTGATTTACGTCAAGCACAAACACAACTTTATACTTCACAGCAGGAATATTTACAAACCATGCTAAATGTGATCACTAAAAAAGCAGAGTTAGAAACAGTCTTAAATACCATTAATTAATACGGAACCACTTCATTATGAAACGAGCATGTTAAAAGCTTTATCACCAAAGGGAAGATTAATAGCGAATTGCACGTGATTATTAAAAAACAATAAATATAAACACATGAAAAAAATATATACAATAATAATCCTTGCTATAATTTTATCCTCTTGTGCATCAGATAAGAAAAAATCTGTAGAGGATGTAATAGCAACAAACGATCTAAAAGAGATAAGAGCTAAAAAAGATCAAATAATTTTTAAACAATTAGAGATTGTTGAACAGTTAAAGCAGCTTGACGAAAAAATTGATGAATTAGACATGACAAAAAGAGTTCCATTAATTTCAACTTTTTTAGTAAAAGAGACAGTGTTTAACCATTATTTGGAATTACAAGGAAGCGTAAGTACTAAAGGCCTTCTAATCATTCATCCGGAATATTCCGGAATACTATCTAAAGTTTATGTAAAAGAGGGGCAACGTGTAAACAAAGGCCAAGTTCTGGCAAAAATTGACGATGGTGGTTTAAGTCAACAATTATCACAATTACAAATTCAAACGGATTTAGCAAAAACTACTTTTGAGAGACAACAACGTTTATGGAAACAAAATATTGGAAGTGAAATACAATATTTACAAGCAAAATCTAATTACGAAGCTCAGCAGCAAGCTGTTAAACAAATCCAAATTCAACTCAACAAAACAATAGTTAAAGCTCCTTTCTCCGGAACTATAGACGATGTTATTTCAGAACAAGGTAGTGTTGTAACTCCAGGGCAATCCCAACTTATGCGTATTGTTAATCTAGACAATATGTATATTGAAACTGATGTTCCGGAAAGGTATATTTCTAATGTAGTTAAAAACAAAGATGTATTAATAGAGTTTCCTGTTTTAGGAAGAACTATTAAAGCAAAAGTGCGTCAAGCCGGACATTTTATTAACCCTGCTAACAGAACATTTAAAGTAGAGATAGGTATTCCAAATATGGATAAAACCATTAAACCAAATCTTACTGCTAAATTAAAAATCAATGATTATACTAACGAGAAAGCTTTGTTAATTCCCCAAAATATTATTTCTGAAGATTCAAAAGGTCAACAATACATTTATGTTATAAAAGATAAAAAAGAAAATAACCAGGGAATTGCTAAAAAAGTAATTATAAAAACCGGAAAAGCAAAAGGAGATGTTATTGAAGTATTGAGTGGAATTGATGAAGGTGCAGAGATTATAAATGAAGGAGCAAGAAGAGTAGTAGAAGGACAAACAGTTGAAATTGACAATTAGTCTTTAGTTAATAGATAGAATAATAAAAAAGAAATGAAAAACATAAAATTTAATTTTGAAGAATTATCAAAAATGATAACAAGTCTTCAAAAATACCTCAAAAAAACTCTACAAACTAAAGACTAATGGCTAACAAACTAGATAAAGAATTTGGATTGTCATCATGGGCAATAAATAATAAAACTACCATTTATGTTATGATGGTTTTGATATTGTTTTCAGGTATTTCGGCTTATTTTAGTATGCCAAGAGAAAGTTTCCCGGAAGTAAAAGAAACCAAAATTTATATCAATTCTGTATTCCCGGGAAACACCGCAGAAGATATTGAGAAATTAATTACAGACCCTTTAGAAGACAAACTAAAAACTGTAAGTAATGTTGTAGATATTACCTCAACCTCTCAAGAAGATTTTTCAATGATTATTGTAGAGTTTGATGAAAATATTACTGTAGATGCAGCTAAACAAAAGGTAAAAGATGAAGTTGATACAGAAACCTCTACCGAAGATTGGCCAACATTTAATGGTGCAAAAGTAGAGCCAAATGTTTTTGATTTAAATTTCTCTGAAGAGATGCCTATTCTTAATATTAATATTTCTGGCGATTATCCTGTTCAAAAACTTAAAGAATTTGCAGAATATCTTCAAGATGAAATAGAAGATTTAACCGAGATTAAACAAGCAGATATTCGTGGAGCACAGGACAGAGAAGTAGAAGTTGCTGTAGACATTTATAAAATGATGGCTGTTCGAGTTAGTTTTAGCGATATTATTAGTGCTATACAAAATGGAAACACAACCATTTCCGCGGGTAATTTAATAGTAAGCGGGCAACGTCGTACCATTAGGATATTAGGAGAGATTGAAAATCCGAGTGAACTGGAAAATTTTGTTGTAAAAACAGAAAGCGGCAATTCAATTTATTTAAAAGATGTTGCACAAGTAACTTTTAAAGAAAAGGAGCGCACTACGTATGCCAGGGAATTTGGAGAAAGAGTTGTCATGTTGGATGTAAAAAAACGAGCAGGAAAAAACATGGTTGCTGCGGCAGAAAAAATTGAGGAGATAAAAGCTAATGCGATTAAAAATGTATTCCCTCCAAATCTAAAAGTAACAATTACTAACGATCAGTCTTCTAAAACCATTGCACAAGTTGATGATTTAGTAAACAATATCATCTTCGGAATTATTCTGGTAGTATTAGTTTTAATGTTCTTTTTAGGACTTAAAAATGCATTATTTGTTGGTTTTGCAATACCTATGTCTATGTTCATGTCATTAATGATCCTAAATGCTCTGGGCTATACCATGAATACAATGATTCTCTTCGGGTTAATAATGGGTCTTGGTATGTTGGTCGATAATGGTATTGTGGTGGTTGAAAACGTATATCGTTTAATGGATAAGGAGGGATTGAGCCGAATTGCAGCTGCTAAAAAAGGAATAAGCGAAATTGCATTTCCAATCATAATTTCAACAGCAACAACAATTGCGGCATTTATTCCGCTAGGAATGTGGCCGGGAATGATGGGAGAGTTCATGATATATTTCCCTATTACACTTTCGGTAGTTTTAGGATCTTCTTTATTTGTAGCGATCTTCTTCAATTCGGTAATGGTTTCTCAATTTATGAAGATAGAAGATACAGAGATGCCGATGAAACGAATTGTAACTGTTTCGGTAATTATGACTGTAATAGGGACGTTAATTTTAGTTTTCGGAGCCGATTACAGTGCTTTAGGAAGTATAATGATTTTTACAGCAATTACACTTTGGGTATATCGTTTAGTATTACGTAAAGGTGCAAATTCATTTCAAAAAAATATCATACCACGATTAGAACGTTTTTACGAAAAAATATTAAGAGCTGCTTTAAAAGGCTGGAAACCCTATACCATTAGTATTGGTACATTTCTTTTATTATTTATAGCTTTTGGAAGTTTTGGAGTTTCAGTAAATCAAAATCGCACTAAAATTGAATTTTTTCCAGACAATCAACCAAATCAAATAATTGTTTATATAGAATACCCTCAAGGCACAGATATTGAAAAAACAAATGCCATAACCAAAGATATTGAAAAAAGAGTGTATAGTGTAATTAATGCTGATGAATATAAAGATGGAGATTACAATTTTATGACTGAAAGTGCTGTATCTCAAGTTGGTGAAGGTGCGGGAAATCCACAAACTGATGCTGCAGTAACCGAAATGCCACATCGAGGCAAAATAACGGCTTCAATGCGTGAATTTAAATACAGAAAAGGGGCTAAAAGTAAAGAATTGCTTAAAAAAATACGAGAAGATTTAAAAGATTTATATCCGGGAGTTGCCATTAGTGTTGAAAAAGATGCGGCAGGACCTCCACAAGGCTACCCGATAAATATTGAAATTGAAGGCAACGATTACAGTGAATTAATTACTACTGCAGAAAAGATGCGTGATTTTATCAATGCAAAAAATATACCTGGAATAGATGAGCTTAAAATTGATGTCAACAAGTCTAAACCTTCGATGCAAGTTTTTGTCGATAGAAAAAAAGCGGGAGAACTTGGTATAAGTGCTGGCCAAGTAGGGCAACAGTTACGTAATTCTATCTTTGGTGCAAAAGCCGGTGTTTATAAAGAAGCTGGTGAAGACTATGATATTTATGTGAGGTTTAATGAAGAAAACAGGTACAATACCAGTGCTATTTTTAATCAGAAGATTACTTTTAGAGATCAGGCTTCAGGAAAAATAAAGGAAATTCCTGTTTCTGCAGTTGCAAAACAAAAAAACACTTCGGGGTTTAGTTCAATAAAACATAAAGACGTTAAACGAGTAGTAACAGTTTATTCGGCTTTAACTCCTGGTTATACAGATGCTGGAGCAATTGTATCTGTAATTCAAAATGAAATGAATAGTTTTACTGATAAGTCCGATAATATTAAAATAGATTATACTGGACAGATTGAAGAGGAAAAGAAGCAAATGACATTTTTAATGGGAGCTTTTTTTACAGGGTTAGGTTTAATATTTTTCATCTTAATATTTCAATTTAATTCAGTTTCAAAACCAGCAATTATTATGTTAGCTATATTTTTAAGTTTAATCGGCGTTTTTGGTGGATTAATAATTACAGGGGCTCCTTTTGTAATAATGATGACAATGATGGGAATCATTTCATTAGCAGGAATTGTGGTAAACAATGGCGTAGTACTTTTAGATTATACACAACTTTTAATAGACAGAAAAAAAGTAGAGTTTAACCTTGATGAAAATGAATATGTTGAAAAAAATGTTTTATTTGAAGCCATTGTAAAAGGCGGGAAAGCTCGTTTGCGACCTGTATTATTAACAGCTATTACAACTATTTTAGGTTTAATTCCTTTAGCTACCGGATTTAATATAAACTTCTATACTCTATTTAATGAGTTTAATCCAAATATATATTTTGGTGGTGATAATGTGATTTTTTGGGGACCATTAGCAAAAACGGTTATTTACGGATTATTTGTCGCAACATTTTTAACTTTAATTGTTGTACCAATTTTATTCTATTTGGTAACGATTTTTAAAATGTGGTTGAAAGATAAAACAACTCTTAAAACGGTTTTAAACGAAGCATAGATATATAAAAAAACCGAAGCAATTTTGCTTCGGTTTTTATTATAAATCAACATAATTTTAATTGTCATCATCTTTTGGAATTGGAATCGCTGAAGGAACCATATCACCTGTTCTATCATTAGGCAATTCGCTGAGTCTATCAAATCTTCTCATATCAATCCATCTATGACTCTCTCCAAATAAAGAATATCTTCTTTGTAAAAGAATTTCATCTTCTAGTGCACCTGGAGTTGTAGCACCAGCATAATCAACTAAACCAGCAGCATTTCTAATAACATTAATTGCATCTACAGCATCAGTAGGATTTGTTGCCATATTAGCTTCAGCGAATAATAAAATCAATTCTTCATTTCTAATAATTGGAATATTATCCAAAAGAGATTGATATATCCAAACATCATGTGTCCCAACTAAGCCTGAAGCCTCCCTTGGTGTATTTCTTAACACTACTTTATCAGTTCTGGAATCTCCTGACAATGCATCATTTAAAAAACTAGAATGTGACACCCTAACATTTGCTTCTTGATTTAATGCAATAAAAAGAGGATTTGATAAATCTGCACCTGTTAAAGAAAAAGTATGATAAACACCTGCTTTTAAATCTCCGGACATATTCATAAAAGAACCTCCTAATAAAGATAACACACTAGTATAATTTCCTCTATATGCTTCTACCCTTGCTGTTAATGCATTATTGAATTGTGAAAATCCAGATGGTGTATCAAAACCACTATACCCTGAAGTTAAATTAAATGGCAAACTTGATCCTCCTGATGCTAAATCATTAGCGGCATCAGTTAAGAGACTAACTATTGCAGTTAGGGCTTCATCATAACTAACAATAGGGCCTAAATTATCTGGGTCTGAAACATCAATTCTAATTCCATTGGTATATTGGTTATTAGATAACATTAATAGCTCATGTGCTTTAAGTGTATTTAGCACGCCTCTAATAGCTGCAATTTCTGCCGTAGAAAAATCAGAAGTTGTATTAGCCAATCCCGATAAAACTAAATTCATTTCTTTTATCGCAGAATATCTCGATCCCCAAGCCTGCGTAGTATAGAAAGTTTGATTATCCAAATTTCCTGTTACTACATCTCCTTCAAAACGAGGGTCAGAACTGGTGAAATAGTAATATTCTCTACCTAAAATACTTTGAACATCTACTTGAGTGTTCAAGCGAAATCTCATATCTGAAAGGACTCCCGCCATAGCTTGTGGTAATTCTCCTCTTGATAAATCATCTGATATTGAGGAGGTGCTTGCTCCGTTTAAACTTTCACCACCTTCTAACGAACACGACGTTAACGATAGAAAACCAATGGTTAAAATTATTATATTAAACTTTCTTATATTTTTCATTTTTTCTTTTATTAAATTTTAAAATTGCATTGATAAATGGAACATAAATCTTTTAGAAGATGGAAAAGGAGTAACCTCAACACCTGTTGATAAACCATTACCACCAAAGTTAGAAACTTCAGGATCGTAACTATTATAATCAAATATATTGATTAGATTATGTCCGGAAAAGCCTAGTTTAACATTAGAAACTATACCATCAAACCAATTATCCAGAGTTTCATCAGGAACGGTATAATATAATCCAACTTCTCTTAATCTCCAGTACGAAGCATCCTCCACAAAAGGACGTGCATTCCCAGCAAAAAGACCATTTACTATTCTATAATCACCATTTGGAATTTGACCATCAGGATCAACATTTAAATCATCATAATCAGCACTGGTACCACCAAAATCAGATAACAATTTTGTTAAATTAATATTATCTCCTCCTTTTTTCCAATGCCATAAAAATGATAATGTAAAATTTTTGTAGCGAAAATCATTGACAAATGACATTTGAAAATCTGGTTCTGCATCTCCTAATACGCTTACAGGCGTTCCAGGACCTGTTGTTCCAACAATTTGTGTGACACTTTTTCCTTCTTCAATTTGAAATTGTCCTAAACTATTTCCAAAACCTCCTAGATTAAATGTAGGAACATCTAATCTGGTCATTTCAGATTCATTTGTATACCAACTTATATTAGAATTCCACGAAAAATCTTCATTATCAAAAGCTTTTATGTTAACCCCAATCTCAACTCCCCTGTTTTCAAGTTCACCGGCATTTACCCATTCCCTTGAAAAACCTGTTGAAGGCTCTATATTTGCTTGTAATAAAAGATCTTCAACTTGTTTCTTATAATATGTAAATTCCACAGAAACGCTGTTGTTTAAAAAGCCTGCATCAAAACCAATTTCAAATTCTTTTTGTCTTTCTGGAGAAATGTTAGGATTCCCTCTTGTTGTAGGAACAATGATTCCCACATTACCATCAATTAAAGTATTTGTAAAAACAGTAAATAAAGAGCCAAAGGCAGCAAAAGTCCCCGCTTCACCATAAGCAGTTCGTAATTTAAATCTATTTAATACATCATTACTTCCCCAAAAATCAAAGTTGCTTAAATTAACTGCTAAGGATCCTTTTGGATAATAAAATAATTCATTAATATCACCATTATTGGTTGATTTATCACCTGTAATACCAATGGTTGCAATTAATTTATCTTGATAATTAACTTCTTCTTGGGCAAAAAAACCAAAGTCTTCTTGTTCTAATCTAAATTGATTTGTGTTTACATTGGCAGCCTGATCAATATTTGTTTCTGATGCAATTAGATCTGAAGCCGTAACACTAACAACATTTTGAGAGAATTGTTGATTTGTAACCCCTGCTTGTGTAGTAAAACTAATATCATCATCTGTAGTGTAATTATGAACTAAAAAAGCTGAATAGTTAGTATTAGTATTGGTAGTAGTAGTTATTGCTGAAACACCATTTACCCCACCTTGATCTGGTCTTTCAAATTGTAATTCTTTAGGGAAAATAACTTTCGCAGTAAGCGTATAATGATCTACGCCTGCTTTAGCAACAAATTTTAAACTTTGGTTATCTGTTCTTAATAAATTAACATCAAGAGTTCCTCCAGTTATAAACCTATTTGTACGTTCGTTATTTGTCATCAAATCTCTTGTTTGTAGTGGATTCGAAGCTCCATGAGGGGCATCTGGGTAATTCCCATTAGCATCAGGAAATAAATTATCCCAAGGACGTACCCCTGTAGCCAACGCAACACCTAGAGTCGTTCCGCTATTATCATTATTAAAGAAACCTCTATCAGCAGAAGAATTAATGTAGTTACTAGTTAATGAAAACTTAATATTATCATTAAATTTATGATCCAAATTTAATCTAATGGAAGATTTATCATACCCCGTTTTTTTAACAATACCATCTTCTTGATTGCGAGTAAAACCTGCAAAAAAAGTTGTTTTTTCATTCCCTCCAGACATACTGACATTAGTGTTTGAAATAAATCCTTTTTCTCCAAACAACACTTTTTCGTAATCATGTAATTCCCCTGCAGCTTCAGCAGCAGAAAATAGAGCTCCTTGGCCAAATGCACTTTCGGCTAAATCTGCAGTCCAATTTCTTTGACCTTGTAAATTTATTGCTTCATTCCAACCATTAGATTGAGAAACATTAATTACTGTTTTTCCTTGCTTCCCTCTCTTAGTTGTTATTAAAATTACACCGGCAGCTCCACGAGAACCATAAATAGCAGATGCAGATGCTCCTTTTAATATTGAAATACTTTCTATATCATCAGGGTTTATATCTGCAATTCTATTTGTTGCATTATCTTGTGATGAAGCATTACCACCTCCAGAAGCTGCAGAAACAGCATTTAAACCAGCTGAAGAAATACTGCTATTATCGATATACACACCATCTATAATATACAATGGTTGTGAATTACCATTAATAGAAGTAATACCTCTCAATTTAACTGATAAACCTCCTCCAGGAGAACCGGAGTTAGACGTCACTAATGCGCCTGTAAACTTACCAGCCAGGGCACCATCTAATGTTTGAGGAGGTGTTCGACCTGCCAACTCATCAGCAGATACGCTTGCTACAGCATTGGCTGCATTAGTTCGCTTTATAGAAGTAGCTAAACCAGTTATTACAATCTCATCTAAAGCTATTCCAGCTTGCATTATCACATTAAGAACGTTACTTGTAACTGTTACTTCTTGTGTTTCGAACCCAACAAATGAAAAGATTAATACCTCCCCATTACTAGCACTAATTGAGTAATTACCATCAAAGTCTGTTGCTGATCCTGTTGTCGTGCCCTTAACAATTACAGTAACACCAGGTAAAGGTTGAGAAGAATCATCTGTTACAGTACCTGTTACTGTTTGCGCACTCATAAAATTTGATGCTCCCAAAAAGAATATCAAAAGAATTAAGTAGTTTTTTATCATAATTATTTTTTATTGGTTTACACAAAAAAACTAAAAAAATTGCGAAAATCAATATTTTTAGCCACTTATTTTATCGATTTGCTATATTTAGCTTCATTTTTTTAAGGAAAAAACATTACAGTAATATTTATTTTAAGACATTCCAAACACTTGACCAATTCTATTTTAACGTGAGTTCGATATAACTAAAAAATGTAAATTCTTGAAAACATATACTTTAAAGTCGTTTTGTCATTCCTGCGGAGGCAGGAATCCAAAAAAATGATTAGTATAGATTCCTGCCTCCGCAGGAATGACAGTATTTTTCATTACAAAATATATAAATAGCTGATAATCAGTAAATATTATATCGAACTCACGTTATTTTAAGATAATTTCTTTACAAATTCTATAATTTTATTTATGCCTCCATATATATTAGGGCAATTATTTTTAATAAAATTTTCATCAATCGTTTGGTTTATTCTAAACGCTCTCATTACTTCTTCTCCATTAAAATCTACAAACGCCAATCTAAAAAATAAATCTTCCTCTTTAAAATAAAAATCTGACGCCGGTAAAAGTGCAACATTAAAATTTTCAAGTAAGTAATTAGCCAACTGTTCACTCTTATAAATTCCTAAGGCATTAATTCTATTCTTAAATTTATTAAATCCTATCATCATATAAAATGCGCCTTGAGATTCTGTACATTCAATATCAATTTCTTTTAGTTTTGAAGTGATATAATATGATATTCCTTTTAAAATGGTTGAACAATCTTTAATATACTTTTTTACATCTTCTTCCATTTTAAAAGCCTCAACAGCCGCATATTGTATTGGAGATGAAACTGCACTAAATGTTTCGCTAAATAATGAGCGAAACGTTTTGTGTAAAAACCACAAATCTTTTGGCAAAGCCATAAAACCAAGACGATAACCTCCTGCAGAAAACACTTTACTTAAGCCTCCAAAAACGATTGTCTTCTCAGGATAAAATTTTGAAATGCTTGGAGAAAAATCTTCATTAAAATTAATTTGAGAATAGATCTCATCAGAAAGCACGATAATGTCATTTGCTCTACAAACTTGGGCTAAACTTTCTAATTCTTCATTTGTATAAATTGCACCTGTTGGGTTATTAGGAGAATTTAATAGTAATGCTTTTTGCTGGTTGGGATTAGCTTTACAGTATTCTTTTAAAGTGTTTGCAGAGAGTTTGAAATTATGTTCCAAATAGGTTTCTAAAGCAACATAATTACTATTTTTAATATTTATTTGAGGCCCATAACTTACCCAGCTTCCTTTAGGTATTAAAAAAACACTATCTAAAATTAATATGGTTTGATATAAAAGTTTTTTGCTCCCCGGACCAATATAAATAAAATCGCTATCTGCTGTAATATTTTG